>DAOUWX010000015.1 GCA_030666935.1 Atribacterota bacterium
ATAATAGAAACCGAGAATTAGAATAAATTCGTATCGCATATTAGGTATTGGGTAAAGAAAGAGAAAGAAAAGCACCATTCTTCTTTTTGTCTTACCATTCCAATAAAATTTATGCTAATTAATAAAGCATTTTGTAATTCTCTTAAAGTTTATCAGAGGTATCTTTTGGCAGTATTTTTCTTTTCTTATTAAACATGACTATAGTACCGATTACCCCAATCAAAAAACCTATTGGGCAGGCAAAGATAGCGATAAGGAAGAATATCACTTCAAAGGCTTTCATCAGGTAACTTAATATAGCTATATGGCTGGTAATCTGCTCTAAAGCATAAAAGATATTGTGTAGTATGGCAAAAACAAAAAATCCGGTAGCAGAAGCCCCGGTCAAAACTAAAAGCTTTTTAAGCTTCCCCTCTACTTTTTGTACCAAAGTTAAACCAATTAGTATACTACCCAGTATAACCAGGATAACTCCGGAAATTATCATAAAAGTACCGCTTATAAATCCTCTAAATGCGGGGATGAAAATTATACTTATTGCTAAAACGAAAACTACTACTAACAAATAAAATATTATAGTTAAAGTGTTCTCTTTTTGACTCGTCTCAAGCCAACCCACAGGTTCCACCTCCTATTAAGCAAATTTCATAGGGCTGAGCCGAACTTTGTCAGGGAACGGTCCTTTGACAAAGTTATTTTAATAATTTTTAAAAATTTTACGGAAATGAAAACCATAGACAGCATAGGTTATGGCCATAGGTAAAAGTTGCGGCCGTCGAAATAAAGTCCAGAAAAAGATTTTCCAATAATAAATTCTTTCCTTCCCTATTATACCCAGCTGCCAGATAGATTTAAGGAAGGCGGTAAGATACCAAAGATGAAATTGATATTTCTGTTTTTGCAGAGGTTTCATATTTTTTAAAAGCGTCAAGAGACGTTCATAGTAACATTTAGGGGAATAAATGGTATGGAGAACTCTTTTATAGCCATCAATAAGTGCTTTGTAATTCATTTTGGGAATAAAATTGATGGAAAAGTCAGTATTATCACCTGTAGCTTCTTTTAATAATCTATTCTCTTCAACAAGCCGTTTATAGAGTTTAGTGCCCCGAGGAGCGTTTAATAGCCCGACCATGGCGCTGACTATCCCACTTTTTTGCACAAATTCAATCATATTTTCAAAAATTGAAGATGGGTCACTATCGAAGCCTATAATAAATCCTCCGTTAACTACTAAACCAAACCTTTGTATTTTCTTAATACAAGCTATCAGGTCACGATTTTTATTTTGTAACTTATTGCATTCAGCTAAACTCTCTTCATTAGGAGTCTCAATACCCACAAATACCGAACCAAACCTTGCCCGGACCATCAAACGCATAAGTTCCTCATCATCGGAGAGATTTATTGAGGCCTGAGTAGTAAAGGTGAAAGGATGTTTTCGTTCTTCCATCCAATTAATCATGGCCGGCAGTACTTCAACTTTTAATTCTTTTTTATTCCCAATAAAATTATCATCAACGATAAATACTCCACCTCTCCATCCCTGTGAGTACAGACTCTCTAATTCTGCTAATATCTGGTCTTTAGTTTTTAATCTCATCTTATGTCCAAAGAGGTAGGTAACATCACAAAAATCACAGTTAAAGGGACACCCGCGAGAATATTGGATACACATGTTAACATATTTATTTATATCGGCTAATTCCCAAAGGGGAACGGGGGTCTTTTTTATATCTACCCACTTATCCGAGGTATAGACATGTTTAAGGTGTCCTCCTTTAAAATCTTCTAAAAATAGAGGTAGAGTGATTTCGGCCTCATTAAGTATAAAATAATCTACATCACCCTCAAAGGCTTCATATCCGGATGTAAAGAGAGGGCCGCCGGCAACAATCTTAGCTCCCAACCTCTTACATTGAGCAATTATCTTCTTCACCGACTCTTTTTGAATAGACATAGCACTAACAAATACATAATCAGCCCATTTGATATCTCTATCAATTAATGCTGTTACGGTCATATCTACCAGTTTTTTCTCCCACTCTTTAGGAAGCAGGGCGGCTACAGTTAACAGTCCCAAAGGAGGGAGACTCGCTTTTTTAGAAATAAATTTTAAAGCATATTTAAAACTCCAGAAGGTCTCCGGATATTCAGGGTAAACCAAAAGTATTTTCATATTAATCTTCCCCTTAATTTTATATTTTCTTGTAGATGAAGAATAAAATTTCACCTGACAAAATAATTTTTATTGTTTCCTTATATTATCCCTTAGTGCTTCCCGCTGTCAAACCCTTAATTAAAAACTTCTGAAATATTAAGGCTAATACAATGGGAGGTAAAGAGGCTACAAATCCGGAGGCAGCTATTTGGTCAAAGGCGTGGATATATTGACTTCCTAAAGCAGAAATATATACGGGTATAGTTATAGAATTGGTGGTTTTGGTAAAAACCATAGCTAAAACAAATTCATCCCAGGCTAATAGAAAAGTAAATATTCCGGTAGCTACCAAACCGGGTGCCGAGAGGGGTAGAACGATTTTTATTAATGCCTGAGTTCTGGTACATCCGTCAATTCTCGCTGCTTCTTCCAGCTCAGTAGGGATAGTAAGAAAAAATCCTCTCATAATCCAGATGACAAATCCCAGAATAAAAGTAACATAAAGTATAATCAAGTTTATTTTAGTATCATAGAAATGAAAATTACTATTGGCCTGTATTAAATAGTAATCAAAGGTACGAATAATGACAAAAAATGGGATAACCAGGGCTACAGTAGGTATCATACGAATAGAAATTAGAGACATAACGATATTATTTTTAAAAGGAAATTTTAATCTGGCCAAAGCATAAGCCGCCAGAGTTCCAAAAATTAAGCAAATAACGGTTACACTTCCGGCAATAATCATACTATTACGAAGGGCAGCCATAAACCTCTGGCCAATATGACTACTCATATCAAACATTGCTTGAAAATTCTTTAAAGTAGGGTTCTCGGGAAACCAACTGGTAGTGCGGTCTGAAATTAATTCCTTATAAGGAAAAAGACCGGAAACAAACAGCCAGGTAAAGGGAGCAAGAGTCCAGACCACAATAAGAACAACCAATACATATAATATTATTCGAGAAATATACTTTTTTATCCTGGGTTTCCTGATTCCCATTTGTTAAGTCTCCTCCGAATATAGTACTCTTACATAAATAAGGGCTATACCTAAGATAAATAAACCCACCAAGAACGAGAGGGCAGAGCCTCTACCAAAGTTTAAAAATTTCATTCCGGTTTCAAAGGTATATACACCTACCACCCTAATAGAGTATTGCATTAAAATATAAATAATATCAAAAACCCGGAATAATTCCATAGTTCTTAAAACCAGAACTACCAGTAATACCGGACGAAGCAGAGGTAAGGTTATGTTCCAGAATTGAGACCAGCTGCTCGCTCCGTCAATCCCGGCTGCTTCATACAAACTGTCCGGGAAAGTCTGCAGGGCTGCTAAAACTAACAAAGTCACCAGGGGGGTAACCTTCCAGGTGTCTGCCAGAATAATCATATTAAGAGCGGTGCTTGCTCCTATCCATTCCATAAAATTGCCAATAAGGGGCATGTTTTGGAGGGGTACATCAAACCCCAACCAGACCTTATCATAGTCAGCTGGAAATATATGTAGTACTTTCATTAAACCATTAAGAGCTCCAAAACTTGAACCGGCATAAATCCATTCCCACATACGGGCATTAACTACAGTAGGAAGCGCCCAGGGAAGTAATATGATAGACCTCACAAAAGACCTACCTATAAAACTCTTATTAAGCACCAGGGCCATACTTATACCAAGAATCAATTCAATAACCAGGGAGACAACGGTAAAATAGGTAGTAACTCTTACCGCGCTCCAAAATAATGGGTCTTTTAAAAAATAATATATATAATTGCTAAAGCCGATAAATTTGGCAGAAATACCTCCGATTATCGGTTCCGCTTTAAAAAAACTCAAGTAAAAAGCAAAAACAAGTGGTCCAATAACTACACACAAGATAATTAAAATACTGGGTAACAGGAGTATCAAGGCTAACTGCTTTGAACTAAGCTCTCGTCTTCTTATGCTCATAAAACTATCCTCTTAATCAAGAGAAGAGGAGGAGGATTTAATATTCTCCCCCTCTTCGGCCTTATTCCTATTACAATCTTATTACAATCTTATAATCCCATCACCGCTTCAATCTCTGTTTTGGCTTTATCCAGAGCTGCCTTAGGTTCCATTTTCCCTGTTAATGCTGAGTGGATGTATCTTTGTAAGATAGAGGAAACCTCCGGATAAGGAGGAACTTTGGGTCGATGATGTACACTGGCAATCTCCTTTGCCTTAACATCTATTACCGAATCCATAGTCATGGCATAAGCGCTGGTCTGGACTGAAGTCCATACGGGCATCTCAGTTAGATAGGCTCTTTGAACTATAGGACTGGTAATAAATCTGACATACTTCCAGGCTGCTTCTTTACTCTTGGAATTAGCTAAAATAGCTGCTCCCTGAAATCCACTAACCGAAGCAGTATCATAAGTATATTGGCCCAATACATCCTTGGCTACCGGAAGTAATCCCATCTTTCCTGCTCCTACTACTTTGGAAATAGATGGGTCATTCATAGAACCATACTGGAAGGTCCAGTTAGAAGTAAAAGCAGCATTACCAGCAATGAAATCATCTCTTGCTGCCGGTTCATCATTAGTCAAAGACTTTGGACTGGCTAATTCCTTATCTAAAAGCATCACCATAAATTCCAGTGCCTTCAGACCAGGACCGGTATTAAATATAGGTTTAGTATCTTTGTCAAAGGTATCTCCTCCAAAAGCCCCGGTTAACCAGACATACTCACAGGTTAAACCCTCTTTCTGATTCCAGGAATCGGTCCAGGGGTATTTGCAGATTCCCTTAGCTTTTATGGCTTCCATCTGTTCAACCATCTCTTCTAATGTTTTAGGAGCTGCATCAAAACCGGCTTTTTTAATCATATCGATATTGTAAAAGAAAAGCTGGAAGTTAGCCAGGAAAGGCATTGCCCAAGTCTTACCGTCAAAGACGAAAGCGTCCATAATCGCAGGAGCAATATCTTCTTTTACTGCCGGGCTCATGTAATCATCAATAGCAACACAGAAACCTTTAGAAGCAAATTCGGCTGTCCAGATAAGATCCAGTGAAAAGACATCGTAAGTAGGGATAGGAGCCACCGCTGAGGCCACGACTTTCTCATGCTGTTCATCATACTTAACAAATTCCAGATTAACCTTGATGCCGGAGAGTTCTTCAAAAAGGTCGGCCATATCCCGGATTTCATCAGGTTGATAGGCAGCCTGGGCCATGTAGATAACGTTTATCTCCTCTGCTGCCAGAGCGGTAAATGCTCCACTTACCAATAAAACTCCAATCATTAGTAATACTAAAAATAATTTTCTCATTTCATTTATACCTCCAAATTTTTTCGACTTTACTTTAATCTTCTAAACAGATTTCTTTCTGTTTCTTATCAATCTATCACCTCCTTTATTTGAGTCGTGTGTCGAAGGCCTCTGAAAGCAATATTTAGTTTTAAATGATCCGAGTTTGTTTATTAGTATATTTTATATTAGTATATTTACTATTATAATAATTCGACATTTACTTCGAAGTATCCTCTTTTTTAAAATAGATTATTTTTTTATTCTGAATTTCCTTTTTCATCAAATTTAATTACCCAAGCATCTGCTTCTCCAGCACCTTTTGACATTGTCCATCCAGCGACAACATAATCTCCATCTTCTGTTTGGATAATAGATAATATACTATCCCAAGAACTCCCACCAATTGTCTTATCCCATTCCATATTTCCTTGTTCATCTATTTTTATTATCCAGGCATCCCATTCTCCTGCGCCCTTCGATTGTGTTTCTCCAACAATAACATAATCTCCATCTTCTGTTTGGATGATAGATCTTGCTATATCATCATCATATCCACCGAATGTCTTATTCCATACCATATTCCCTTTATTATTCAACTTTATCACCCAGGCATCTGCTTTTCCTACACCTTTTGACCATGTATAACCAGAAATAACATAGCTTTCATCTTCTGTCTGTATGATAGAGTATGCACAATCATCATCACTTCCACCGAAAGTCTTATCCCATTCCATATTTCCTTGTTCATCCAGTTTTATTACCCAGGTATCCCATTCTCCTGCACCTTTCGATTGTGTTGCTCCAACAATAACATAATCTCCATCTTTAGTCTGAATAATAGAGTGGGCCTCATCATTTTCACTCCCCCCAAAGGTTTTATTCCATACCATGTTTCCCTTATTATCCAACTTTATCACCCAGGCATCTGCTTTTCCTGCACCTTTTGACCATGTATAACCTGAAATAGCATAACCCTTATCTTTTGTCTGTATGATAGAGTATGCACAATCCCAATTACTTTCAAAAAATGTTTTATTCCATAACGTATTTCCTTTTTCATCTAATATCATTATATAGAAATCTGCATCTCCTATATTTTTAAATATTGTATAACCTGAAATAGCATAACCCCCATCTTCTGTCTGTATAATGGAAAATGCCGCATCATTATCACTTAGACCGAAGGTCTTATCCCAAACCATGTTTCCCCATTCGTCCAGCTTTATTACCCAGGCATCCGCTTTTCCTTTACCTTTTGATCTTGTATAACCTGAAATAGCATAACCCCCATCTTCTGTCTGTATAATGGAAAATACCGCATCCCGATCACTTCCTCCAAAGGTCTTTTCCCATATCAGGGCCTCTTCTGATGCATAACCTATGCAACAGAAAGAAATTACCACCAAGAATACAGAGATAACTATTAATTGGAAATTTATAATCCTTTTCATAATATAAACCCCCTTCTTAAAAATACTATTTCCCTAATACTCGCTATCAAAACTTAGTCTACACAGTTTTAAATAATATTTCCTCTCTTATATCTTCACCCCCTTTATGGAATAGCAGCTACATTTTAACCCTATATAATACTATTCGCTATTACGGAGAATGAATCCTGCTCTATTTGTAAAAAAATAATAAACTATTAACTTAAAGTTGCCACCTAGCACATCATCTAAAGGCCCTTAAATAGAGACACTACTCCTACGGTAATTTTTAATTCAGAGTAATTGTAGAAGTATATCTTAACAAGTAGCAAATAATAAGTAGTTTTTTTGTAAGGTTATCTTAAGTAGGGTTTTTTCTTAAAGATTTTTTCTGATTTCTTCCAGGGAAATCTTGGCATCGGGAGCCATATCAAAAAACTTGTTTAGTTTTTCACAGGCATAATCATCACAGTAAGCGCAATTTTTAACTTCCTTTTTCTGCCCACACTTTCTTATTTCACAGACTTTGCAATAATTAAAAAGTCGACCGGACTCTTCCAAACATCCATCACAATTAATCTCTTCCGGTTTTATCTCGCTGTTAAATTCTTTAGACCAAACTTTTGCCACTTTTTCCCTTTCCTTATCATCATCTTTCCGGGTAGCTATAAAAGCCGGACATTCGGTACAGGTTAATCCACAAAAAGCAATCATCTTTTCCATAAGTTTCACCCCCTTGTTTTATTTTATACTATCTTAGCAATTTATTCAAAAAGAGCTAATTTTATTTAAATTTCTCCAAAACAATTTCTTATTTTCTTCATTCAACCTTATCAAAGGACTGTTCCCTAATAAATCATCCCCCAAATCACATGCCATACTACATCTGTCCAGAAGTGTATACCCACAGCAGCCAAAAAGCCAAATTTTCTAAAATAATAAGCAGTAAAAAGTGAAATCACCCCATTAAGAAGAATTATCTCACTGATAAGAGCAAATGGAATCTCTTGAATAGTATTAAGACCAAAAAGAATCATAACTGAAGGAAAATGTCCTAAAGCAAAGGTAAGTGCTGAGAAGAGAGTTACTATCCAAAAGATCTGATTTTGCCATCTTTTTTTGAGGATTATATATGAAACAAACCACACCCAGAACGAAATGAAAAACAAGCGAAATATTACCTCTTCGCCAATACCAGCTGTAGCCGAAGCTACAAAAGAAGAAGGAAACGGAGGATGGGGAATCGGGCCTAAGGTATGGAATTTACTAAAAATTACATCTGCCAGAATAAAAAATATTCCTATACTACCTCCCACAAGGGCAGGAATCAAAAATCTTTGTTTATTGGAAACTTTTAAATCCCAAATATCAGCAAAGCCGATTTTTTGCGAAAGTTTCAACCCAATAAAACCCAAACCTCCATAGAGAATTAGCATAATTGCTGCATTCACCAGTGCAAGTACCGGCTTTGAAGCTGGAAGTGTTTGAGTTGGCAAGAAAGCACCTTGAGGTAAAAAGACATTAATCGCTGCTAGAATAGCCAGGGTGACAATAAGACTAATATAGATTTTGATTGATAGAGATACTTTTTCCATATTGACTTAACCTCTATCTTAAACTTTATTAAATAAAGTCCTTTGACAAACTTATCAAGTAGAAGTGGGAAATAAATTTATTATTTATAACAAAAAAAAGTAATGATTCCCGCTAAACATAACACAGATCCTAAAATTATAAGCAAAATTCTTCCTTTCTTTTCTTTTTCATTTAACTCCGACCAGGACTTCTGTTTTTTCCCCAAACCAATACCAATCACTATTCCAATACCAATTCCTACCATACAACCTAATAACCATTTCCAGAGTACCATCTATATTTCCTCCTAAATATAATTTTATTCGCTTCCCAAAATTCTTAGTCTCATAAATTTGTCACGAGATGATCCTTTGACAAACCTTTTAATTCTCTGATAACTACCTTAGCTCTCCATACACCTTTGTAATTGTGGGAATTGAGACATTATATTCTTTCGCCAAACGGATTAAAGTTCCTCCGAAAATATCTCCTTCATTTCTGGTGTTTCCCTTTTCATAATCTCTTTGAAATGAAGTCTTGGTTTCGTAGGGAAAGTTCTGAACTTTTTGTAGAGTTTTTTCTACTACATCCTGCTTAAAATCTATATTCTTTGTTTTCCCCACCAAAACAACTTCTTTCATGATATTTTCCGTCATACTCTTTAACCTATCATCAGCGAGTACTGCTCCTATTGTTTTTCCCGAATAGGCAGTCATTAAACTAAAGGATGCAATAAAAATATACTTTTCCCATATTGCCGGATAAGGATTATCATACCAGGTGCTGCTAATTCCCATTTTATTAAAGAATTCAATAAGATATTTATAATTATAGTTTAAGTATCTCGGATCTTTGCCAAATATGATATGCCTATTAGCTCCTCCTTGTCTGATGGTACCGGGCTTTTCAATACTGGAGGAAATATAGACACAGGCAGGTGAAACTATCGCTTTTTGTAAAGTAGCTCTTATGCTTTCATAGATATCCACGCCATTAAGCAAGGGAAGAACTATGGTATCAGCGGATATATTTTTTGAAATTGATGCAACCGCATTATCCAGATCATACCTTTTTACGCATAGTAAATATAAATCCGGGGTGGGAATATGTCTTATATTATCTGTGGCAATATTCGGAAAGCAAATAAATTCTTCTTTATCGGTAATTAGATTCAACCCGTGTTGCTGAATGGCTTTTAAATGTTCCCCTCGGCCTATAAAATAGACCTGTATAGCGCGGTTACCCTTGCTAATTTCATGAGCTATTCTGCCGCCAAAATATCCGCCGACACCTCCGATACCGTATACACATACATTTTTAATCATTTTACTCATACATTACCCTTTCTATCTATTTTAAATCAACTTTGGTTTCGCCCATTATTGGACTAAATTATATTAAGCTTAACCATCCTTGGACATTTTTAATTTTATCAGTTTTTGCAACTTATGTAAATTTCTTGACAACAGGACTTTTTTACTGTAAATTGATAAACACTTTTACTTACTGCCTGAGTCCAAAAATTATAATTCAAAATAAATAATCGAGGGGGGAATAGAAATGAACTTAATTGACTTTGGTGTTTTGATTCCCTTCGCCTTGATTACCACCTTCACCCCGGGACCCAATAACCTGAGCTGTACCTCTATGAGTATCAATTTTGGAATTAAAAAAACCATGAATTACATCTATGGAATTGTTACCGGATTTTTCTTGCTGCTGTTGCTCTGCGGATTTTTTTCCAATCTGCTTTTCACGGCCCTTCCCTCTGTCGAACCTATCATGCGCTGGATTGGAGCGGCTTATATTCTCTACCTGGCTTATGGCACTTTTAGAGCCAGCTTTTCACTTAAGGATAAGGGGAAATCCGACCAGTATCTCTGGGGTTTTTATAAAGGTGTATTGCTTCAATTTATAAACCCTAAAGGAATCATTTATGGCCTGACACTTTACTCGGTCTTTCTAAGTCCTCTTATTGGTAATCCCCTCTATATTATCCTATTCTCATTGGGCTTTGCCTTCATAGGTCTTTGTGCTCTTTTAACCTGGGTTTCATTCGGGGCAATTATTAACCGATACTTGCATAACCTAAAGTTAAGAATTACTATAAATAGTATCCTTTCCCTTCTTCTGGCCTATACCGCAGTAAAGATTACCGGAATACTTTCCTAAATAAATTCTTTTGAGAAAATATCTATTATAATTAAAATTATAAGGGAACAATTTGTTTGATTCAAAAAACTGCTTGTTTTTCATCTTCCATTAATTACAGTCCCGAAATAATAAAAATTAACCTGACGTGTCGGGAGAGGCATCAAGTGAGTAGGATTACTCTTGATTACTTATACTGCTTTAATTTTTCTAATAATTTTATCGCTCTCTTTTTTACGGAAGCTCGAGTATTATTTGTTTGCCTCTCTAAAAACTCAAGAATATCCTTTCGGTCCTTTATTTCATCCTTGAATTTACCCAATGCCAAAACAACTTTACCGAGTGCCACATTTCGGCATTCCAGAGTATCATAATTATAATGTTCAACTTTAATAAGTTCTTTAAATATTTTTTCTTGATATTCAGATTTATTCAAGGCAATTTCAGAAAGGGCTAAAATAGTATTATTGGCAGTAATCATCTCCCCACAGTTTAAAAATCCAATCAGTTTTGGCAATAGTTTATCTATCTTTTTCCTTTTATCTACCCTGGATAAATTCCCGATGACTTGAATTGCCGTCCATTTAATAATTTGATTTTCACTATTAAGAAGCTCGATAAAAAAATCAAAATCCGGATAAAGCTCACCAGGATTATCTTTGGAAATAGCAATTGCTTTTTTAGTACCGGCATATTTTATCTTTGTAGTTTTAGAAAAAAAATCATTCAGAAAAGTATTTTTTGTCATTATTTTACTTCCTTTCTAATATTATTTATTGTCGTGGTATCAAGGGATGTTCTCTGTTGCATTTAGTTGATTACAATGAAAATAGCTGTCCCCATTAATTTAGTCTCATTACTTTAACATTTTCATCTATTTTTATATTTATAAAATTTAATAGATAGAACAATAAACCATTGGAAATAAGCCCCTATAGCAATTCTTTGAATTAAACCCATTAATGGTATCTCTTTTAAAATTATTAAAGGAGTTAATCCACCAGCAATAAAAATGATTAAAACTGAAATTATAGAGTATAGCTTAAAACTTTCCCAACCTTCATTCCGACAAATTCCAAATCCAACCAATAAAGGGGAAACTATAGTTATTAGTGCAGATATTGCTACAATTACTATATGCATTATCCCAGGTAATGTCATTGGGGCATGAATTGGATCCTGGGGAAAAATGGTATAGGTCAACAATCCTAACAATCCAGTAGTTAATATCAAAATTATACCTGTAGTAACTAATTTATTTATCCTTTTTTTATGGGTCAAAATAATTCCAATACAGCCTAAAATTGTTGATATACTTGAGATGACCATTAATGTAACTAATAATAATTTATTTGGTGCTCCTGATTGTATTAATTCACTGACTGCATTTTTAATGTGACTATATTCTGGAATTAATAACCCACCAATAATTGTTGCTAATATATATAAAATCGGGGATAGTATCCCATATAAAATTAATGTTCTGCTTTTCAATTTGAAAAACCTTCTTAATTTTTTATATTCACGCCTATTACCTACCACATATTACACTCATCATTCATTTAGTGAAAGAATTCATTAGAAAATGGGACCGTTATCCCTACTTTCTTTTAAAAGCGACCTGTCCTTTTTTTTCTTTTATATAAGAAAAATTATGGGAGCGTAGAAGTAAATGATAGGGATTTTGATACATTTTATTATTGGTCGTTTTTTACAAATTATTAATTAATAAGATGGAATAAAGGCAATGAACAAATACCATCTAATAAGACCCGGGTGGCGATACAATCATCTTCATTGTATTTGAGAATTCTTTTCTTTATGTTTACATCACCGGTTTCTACCCATCGATGATACCATTCAATAGATTCAGCACCGGACGGACTTTCATCACGCCAGCGAAATCCCAAATAGTAGGCCAAAGTTTTTATTGAATAATCATTGGTCGGCCATTCTGTCTCTTTCTTAACCACCTCAAGGTAGAGATCAACTGTATAATCGGAATAAAACATCTCTTCTATATTGTCTTTGGACATTACATCCGGATATTTTCCCTGTAATTTTTTCCATTGTGTCTTTTCATAAGGCGAATAATAGTAAATTACACAGGGCATTGATTTTTGAATAAATTCCCAAGCTTGACTAAAGGCTCGTTTTTCTTCCTGCTCATCTGGTTGGTCGGAGAAGAAAGCAACATATCGCTCGGTGTTAGTGTCTCGATTGCGGCGTTCCAAGAATCCATGCAGATAACAGATATCTCTCATCGGGTCTGTTTCAATATCGAAAAATAATTCGGTAGGCGCATCCGGCAAGGTGATTCGACTTTTTAAATAGGGTTTAGAATCTCTTTTTGATAAGAGCATTGCTCTTTCCTGAAACTTCTGCAGGCTTGCAGTTCCGATGCCCGGAAAAATAGTCTTTCTTCCCTTTTGAAATATATCCAAATCAGCTTTTGCAAATTCAGAAACCGAATCTACACGGTTAATCATAACATTTCTTTTTGAACGTCCTAATTCCGGTATCAAGGTTAAATCATTAGCTTTTTTTAACCATTTAAGGCAATAAGTTCTCCACTGGCATAATTTACATATTCCCGAGTAGGCAGGCAATGTTTTTAATTCATGATTGGCTATTTTACTAACTACTTCCAGGCAGCTTTTATATTTACTCCACCAAGATTTTGGTTTTCGTGTGCTTTGGGCTGAATTTAAATCATACTCAATTTCTCGTCCGTGAATATCCCAAATAAAGGGGTTTCTACCTGCTGCTATATCGAGCCTTTCCAGGATGTCAGTATAGAGGGCAAGCTGGACTGTGTAGTGGAGCTTTGGTTTACCTTCCGATAAATCACTTTCTCCCTCTAAACCGGAACCGCTTTTTATATCACCGCTAATGTATCCATCACCATCTCTTCTTAAAAGATCAGGTTCGCCGATTAGATTTTCTGCACTTATTCGACCGCTATATATTAATTCCACGCCATTATCAATGGCTTCTTTGGTTCGTTTTTCTTTTTCAATTCCCGAGTATAAACTTAAGTCTAAAAATGGTATCTGTAGATTTTCTATTACTTGTTTTTCAAAATCAGTGCCCTTTTCCCATAATAATTTTACAAATGAGCTGATGGGGTCCTGTTTTGAATAATCTCCAAAAAGATCCAGGGTTAAACGGTGGGGACATTTGACATAATTATATAGCATATTTGCGGAGAGTTTATCTGGCATAGAATTTCTCCCATAGTCACGATGCACCGTGACAGACACTTAGTAAAATGTTCATTGCTCTTTTCTCTTTATCCGCTAATTCTACTAATATTTCAGAAGCCTTATAGATATATTCAATATCCTTCGTATCTCCTGCTTTCATAAACAATTTTGAAACTTCTCTCCATAGCCGGGCGATATCGACAAACATCTCGTATGACTCCTTTATCTCTTCTACTTTTGTTTTCTGATAACTTTCTTTTAGGAAGTCTCTATAAAGATTTCTAAACAGCGCGCCGCCGGTACCGGCTTTTTCCATTAACATCGCAGTTGTTTTAAAATCTCCCTCAACATCTTTGCTTCGTTTAAACCATTTTATTATTTCTTTACTGGTTTTTAGGATTCCCTTATAACTAATATTTTGTATAGGAGGATTCAAATAATTTTTAGCATTGTTACCTATAGCCTGCATAATTTCTCTCTTTAGGTCATATTTTTTATTGGTAGCTTCAATGGTATAAGAGAGATTTTTAGAGGACATAGGCCCTTTTTCATTCCTGGCCAGTTCAAAGTTTTTTAAAGAGGCTTCAACCAATCCGCCTTGTTGAATAGTATCAGTCAGATAAACCTTATTTTCATCATATCCGTACATTGCCACATAATGGCCGGCAAAATGAATTTTATTAGTAAAATAATCCAGATGATAGCAATCCAGTTTTATCCCCACCGGAATCCCTGAATCAATTTTTTCTTTTACATTTTTCCAGGCTTTTTTGGGTGAAGATGTTTCCCAAACATTCAATTTTAAATTGAGGTGTCTGGCAATATTTTGAGTCAATAAATCCGTTTTTATCCTTCCTCCGATGAAAGGGAAATCCATTGTTTTCATATTCCAAATAATGAAGTTCAATCCTTCGCCTAATCCAAAAAGCATGGGCTCGGATAAGTTAATTCCTATATGACTAAGTAAATTTCCTGCTGCGGTTGTTTCGCAATGTTGACCTTTAAACAGTTTGAAATTTTTAATTATCATTTTTTCAGCCCTCCTCTTTTGTATTCATTTTATAATATTAATTTGATATCTACTCATAAATTTTTTAAATCTTTGTTAGTTTCCATTTTAACACCTTGGATTCCTAAATTTAGGAAAAAACATACCAACTTTTCGTTTATAAATGTTTGATACCAATACCTAAAAAATATGTATAGTTATTTTTCCTTTTTTATCTTACTGAATTGAATAGCCGCCAAAGGACCCCAAATAAACAGCAAGTGAAAAGTAGATCCTACAATGAGAATATTAGAGATTTCATCATAACATCCTGTGCCTTTTAATTTTAAAGAACATCCGAGGATTACTGCTCCCCAAACAATAGCACTTGCTATTATAAAAAACCCGATTGATTTCTTTTTCTTATCCATTTTTTTCTCCTTTTAATTGTTTAAATATTAATTATTTGTTAGATTATTAAAAATATACTTCAAATTATAAATGTATTTACCATTTTAGTTTTTAATTTTCAAATTAGTCTGTTTATGTTACTCGGCCTTTTTAGCCTTGCATACAACATTAATACACACGCACCATACATTTCCACCAAATTTTTCAATTATCATTTAATACCCAAATTATCAATTAGGCTTACTATATTAGTTCCCGCAATTGGATGATATTATATATGATACACTTACATTTTTCAAGACTGCTGTCAATTGACATTTATTTTTAGACGGTCTTTTGACAAAGTTAAAAAATTCAAATTTTATTTAATCTCCAACAAAACATTTTTCCATTTTCTTGGTATTTTTCCATTCCAACTTTTTCCAAAACTCTATAGGTAGGAAAATTGTAATCATCAAGAGGAATTAATTTCAACTTTTCAGTTTCCAGAATAAACATTTTATTTCTTTTCTTCTTTGTTTTTAGCCCTTAAAGATGTAGACAAAAAAATAGAAAGCCATCACTAAAGATAAAGACAGTTTGATAAGAACTGCCGCCATGCTTCCGATAAAAGTAGCCAGACCGGCTTTTAAAGCCATTGAATTTTCTTTGCCGGCGATAAGCTCCCCTAAAATGGCACCGATAAATATCCCTAAAATCATTCCAAAGGGAGGAAAGAAGATGATGCCGGCCATCATCCCTATTATTGCTCCCCAGATTCCGTATTTACTGGTGCCGTACTTTTTAGCTCCCAGTAGAGGGAGAAAATAATCTCCCAGGGAGACTACAATAGTTAAGACAGCAAACTTGACCAAGAAACTATTACTAAAAACAGGTTCTTCTTTGGCAAACTGAAGCAATATAAGGGCAGCATAACTAAGAGGAGGTCCGGGAATTGCAGGAAAAATGCAGCCAATTACTCCTATAACGGTACAGATTATTCCTAATAAAATTAAACCATATTCCATCGCAAATTGATTTCTCCAGATAATAATTTTGATATCAAAAATTGTTTAACGATTTGTATAAGGGGTGAAAAGATAGAACGCTCAGGGCTTCGGGATTTAATTTATATATTATAATTCAATTGCTTATGAAACTGTCTCCTTAATGATTACTCATTACAAATAAATGACTCCGGATACCAGGCCATTGAATCTCGAGCTTCATTGGGCATATTCTTAAGAAATTCAACATTATTACAGACATTTTCTATAAGCTCTCTGTTTAGTTTTGTGCTATAGTAAATGAAATCTTTCTCAATTTTATCAATATTATTTTCAACATCAGTTATAAGTACCGGTGACTTACATGAAAAATTGAAATCTTCAAAATTTATTACCCTTGTTTCCCTATTTCCATATGTCTTGTAATATATTTTCATATTTACTATATCATAAACAATACTCCAATGTGTGGCTTCTCCCTGACTAACTGTTTTCAAAATATCGAAAGAATAATTAATTATATTTTCGGATTTCTTTTCGTCAAATTTCTTTACCATACTCGCAGCTTGAGCGAATCTGTCCAAAGATTTTATTGTTTTTGGAATTGTATCATTCCCGCCGAATTCAATGAATTTTTTAGTATAATCAACCGATTCCTCATAGGTATTATTTGCTAAAACAGTTACCGGTAAATCTTTACCTTTATGATAAACTAATTTCCCATCAATATATTCAATGGTTGCCACATCTCCTTGCTTATCACAAAGTAAAAAATGTATAGGTGCTTGTGATTGAAATGACACTCTTACCAATGTATCACTCGCAATAACATCATTGATAGTAGCAGAATTATCCAATTGATACTGAATCCATTGCAATTCACTTAATCCGTAACGATTATCGGATTCCGGATACTTCGTTTTATCGAGCCACATTTGTTCAATGACAAGACCAGCTTCATTAATTCCTCCGTAAGGGAATTCTCTCCCCATTTGATTAAAAGTGATACTTCCATACTTTGAAGTCCAGGTGATTGGTTTTTCGGGAGGGAAGACCGCTGCAGTTTTTGTGACATTCCTTTTATTTATCATTACATATCCAAAACCGGTGCTAAAGTCAAAATTTCTGCCAAATATTATATTTTCATTATCTTTTATACAAAACGTGGTACAGGGATATACATTACTGCTTAAATAAAAAACAATTAAACATACGATTAAGATAACAATACTTTTCTTTTTCATTTTATCTCCTTTCAATTATTTTATTTTTTGCAAAGGTGTATTATATAATTTATATCATATAATTCAAAATGGCGCAATTCATCTATCATTCTCCCAATTCTTACTTTTTCCCCTAATCCTTAATAGTAACCCGGTCAGGGTAAAGTTATACCTCCAGCCTTAGCTTACTTCTCCAGGTAATAATTTAGGTGTAAAAAACTGTTTAACGATTAGTTTCATCTGCCGAAGGGCTTGTTTGTGAAAAAAGGGGACAGTTGTTCTATTTTTTTCAAAGTAATATGGTTTTATAATAAAAAATATAACCGTCCCTTTTTTTCTAACTACAACTCCTTTTTCAAATTAAACATATATAAAACAATCAACACAAAGCTAAATAATGTCAATGCACTGAAAATAGCTATCATGCCATAATCTGCCTGAAAGCCTTCACGAAACGGTACAAACCATTCTCCGAATGCCACAGATAGGCAGATTGTCAGTGTTTTAAAGAGTGCGACTCCCGCCAGGATATTACCAAAGGGCTTATTCCGCAGAAGTTTGGCGGCAATTATCCCGAAGGCGGGAAAAACCACACATAAATCCAAAACAAAAACCGCATAAGTATCCCCAGGTATGTGCTTTGCAATATCAGGTGTAATTCTGAGCAGCCATACAGGAATAAGGACTAAAAGAATTACAATCAGAAAAATGCTGATGGACATGCGCAATGCTCCAGGCAACCGGGTTTGCTTTACTACATCTGGTTTAAAACTGGTAAGTCCCCAGATCATGCTATATATGGATAGTCCGAAAACTGCCAGGTAGATGAGGTAAATAGAGGTGTATTGCCCTTGCATGGCATAGAGCCCGTAGCCATAAAAGAAATACCCGGTTAACCCAAGGATGGCTATGAAGGTTTTATACTCCGGATGTTTCAGAAATACTAATGACAGAACAGCCAAGATCAGACTTAGTGGAATCGATATAGTATCCTGGGCAAGTGACCCGGATATTAAAGTTTTTGATAACGAGCCTGCGAAAAACACGTCTGTGTAAAGGTTTTTATCCAGCACTCCTGCCAGTGATGCATATAATGCCAAGAGTGATAGGATGAGCGTCATGATAGCCGTCAGGCAGCTTTTTTGGATATTAATCATATTGCTGCTCTCGCTTAAAGTTTTTTCAATTTTCATTCTATGTTTACCTACTTTCAAT
>DAOUWX010000201.1 GCA_030666935.1 Atribacterota bacterium
GAATAAAACTATATTTATCTGATAGATTTCCTAGTTGATTCTTTAATTGTTTAGTTAATATTCTGGTCTTGTACTGCTTTATTTTTTGGGAGATACGGGCTTCAGCCCAATTGCCCTGATGGGCTATAATGGTATAAGAAAAAACATGCTCTCCTAAACATTGAGCTTCCGGTGTTGGTAATGAGGGGCCAGCATTCCCTCTTTTATTTTCCAGATCCCACCTGGATAACCAACCTATACATCGGAGTAAAGTTAAAGCTATGGTATTATTATCAGGTATTATCTCGTACTCAGGCAACCCTTTATTTAATATCGCCAGTCCATATTCCCCATCATTAATATCAATAAATCCTGAATTATGAGCAGTTTTATAAGCTTTTTCTTTCCAGCCTTCACTATCAGGTAGATTAATGGAACGCTTTACTACCTCAAAATGACCCTCAGCGTAAACCTGATCAGTTTTAATGGCTGTAGGAAATTCTACTTGTAAACGGTGATCACAGACTCTGTTATCAAATTTAGTTATAAATTCTATCCTCTGAATTTCACTAAATAATTTTATTTCAGATTCAACAGGACACTCTATCATTTTTTTCGCTCGAAATTTTCTATCGGATTTTAATCCGTCTGGTAATATCATCTTTCCCGATACCTTTAAAATGGCTTCAGAGGGACCCACATCCTGGATGATAATATTATCCAATCGGCTAACTATTATTTCATCATTCAAAGGCGGAGAATAAGTATATTCATCTCCCGCATCTCCCCCGTCTACAAATCTATTACAATTTTTAAAGATTTTATTATTTAATTTGTCCACAATAGTAACTGTTCCGTTAGCTTCTTCAGCAATTATTTTATAATATTTATTCTCAATATAATCTCTACCAGCTCTTATATCAGTCTCGTATTCTTTGTGCATCCTTAAATCATTAATTGCTTTAATAATGAAAGTTTTATAACCACAGGCAGGAATGTCTTTAGCAGTAAAAGATATATCGGCATAATTAACCTCCAGAGGCTGGGGAGATTTAAAGGGATTAAAAATAATTTTATAATCCAAGCCATAGCCTTTCAATTGATAAGGAATCTCTTCCCCTTGGGCAGTTGAAACCTTAACCCGGTTTAAGTTAATCTCTTGGGGAAATTTAACCCTTACCTCTACATTCTCATCTATGGAATAAGGCAGAGGATTGAAGACCACCAGGGCTAGTTCATCTTTGTTTAAATAATCGATCTTAATCTTTTCAGAAATATAATCTAAATTCTTATTAATCACCTCCCGAGCAATCTGTCCGGACCAATCAAAGCGGGTCATCATCTCCCGGTGTACTTGATCAATACTGCAGCCGCAGATACTGTCATGGGGATGATTCTTTAATAACCACTTCCAGCTGGTCCAGAGTAAATTTTGGGGATAATTATTGCCTAACAGCCAGGCCAGAGAGGCGGTCGGTTCTGCCCAATTTTCTAAAAGGGTCTCACACCTTTGGTTAGCCTGTTTGATATACATACGGGAGGAATATACACTCTGTAAAATCGGGGTATCTTTAGCTGACCTGAATTCACCGGTAACTTTATTAAGCTTAGGTTTTACAGTCTCTTTAGCATAATCTATATACTCTCTTAAGTTCCCTTGTTTTATCTCAATATCTTCAAAACGTTTATTCAGCTCTTTCACTAAATAGGGGATATAAGGTTGGGCCTCTAAATGATCAACACCATTTAGTAATAATAATGACTTTGAGGTCTCTCGAGATAATAAATCTTCAATTGCCTCATTTATTAGCTTATAAGTCTGCCCAACATCTTCAGGTAAACTCACTGCATTACAATAACCGATTTTGGGTAGATGAACTGCAAAAAGCTCTGTTCCATCAGGACCCTGCCAGATAAATTCATTTCCCTGACTCTGGTCATATTCTATACCCCGCCAAAATATAATATTATCAATCCCGAACCCCTTTAATATCTGGGGCATCTGGGATATATGTCCAAAAGGATCCGGTATATAACCGACCTTCATTACACTGCCAAACTCAGAGGCAATTTTGTGACCTAGGAGCAAATTTCTTATAATTGATTCTGAACTCACCAGAAATTCATCGGGGAGAATATACCAGGGTCCGACATGAATCCTGCCTTCAGTGATATATTTTTTTAGAACTTCCCTTCTTTCAGAATGGACTTCCAGATAATCCTCCAGAACAATGGTCTGGCCATCCAGGGTAAAATCACTAAATGCTTTATCGCTTTCTAAAATATCGATTAAATTATTTATGAGGTCGATTAGTCTAATTCTAAATTGTTGGAATGTTTGATACCATTCTCTATCCCAATGCGTATGGGGTATAATGAATGCTTTATGTGGTTTTTTATTAATATTAACCATTTTAATTTTTCCTTTCTTTTTTTGCTCTTTTATAAACAGTATTTATAAAATCTTCAATAGAATATATAGCAACCCTAACAGCATTGTTACACTTTCTTCCCAAGAATTTTTTTTCTATAGAATGGGTTGGTCAGATTGCTTAACATTATTTAAGCTTATCACTCCCTTGATATACTCTCATTTTCAAAGCAATTCTTAATTGAACTGCATCATCAAACTTTTTGGGATCTAAACCAGTTATCTCCTTAACCCTTCTTAATCGGTAAAGCAAAGTATTACGATGTACGTAGATAGTTTGGGCGGTTTTGGAAATACTTAAATTATTATCAAAAAAGGCTTTTAAGGTTTCTAATAATGTTTCGTTTATTTTTTTCTCTTTATTATCTTTTGTAGAATAAATAGTTTTTTCCATAAATCCTTGCTGGCTTTCTCCTTTTATCTCTGCTAACAGCTTTCCTACGCCCAGATTGTCTACATGATAAATATCTCCCGCACCTTCTAATTTAGTTCCTACACCCAAAGCTTGTGTGGCTTCTTTAAATGATTTACTTATCCCCCGAATATCCTTATGATATTCTCCGATTCCGATGGTTACCTTAAATTTCATCTGCTGAGAAATAGTATTTTTTATCCTCTTCCCTATTCTAAACAATTTATTTCTTAAAATTTCATCTGAATCTTTTAGATTGATAATTTTTAAAACTACAAACCTATCCCCTCCTGTATAAGATACAATTTCCTGGGGAGTATCCACAAATATTCCCTGAATGGTTTTTAATACATCATTTTTTAATCTCTGTAAATGAATTTCTCCTTCTTTCGACCCTTTGAACGCCTGCAAGCTCTGCTTAGCGGCTTTTTCAAACTGATAAATATCTATAACCAGGGCTGCCCGGGGAATTAAAATATCATATCCTACAATCTGCCCCCGAGTTATAAATAAATCCGGGTCATTTCCAATTCTTCCGGAGATTAAATCGTGAATAAAATTACCCCGTGCCTGTTGTTCTAATTGTATTTCTTTTAACAAAAATTCCTGCTGTAACATCATCTCTACAGTCATCTTTATCACTTCTCCAAAAGGACTGACTTCATTTGGCTCACCGGTAATACCCACTACTCCGATAATTTTATTATTATGTTCTATGGGGAGATTAATTCCTGGCTTTGCTCCCATTAAATGATTTATATCTTTGGAATAAATTTCCAGCTTCTTCCCTTCTTTAATTACCTGAGCCGCCCCTTCATGAAATTGATTTAAGCGGCTTTTATCGCCTGACCCGATAATCACTCCTTTTCCATCCATAATATTGATGTTTCTTTCTAAAATACTCATGGTTTTATCAACTATATCTTGTGCTAATTTATGGGTAATCTTCATCGATTTTCACCTCTCTAATTCGTATCTCGTAAAGATAATAGAAACTAAGAATCAGAATAAATTCCTATCTCGGTATAAAATACAGTAATCAAGTAATAAGTAATGAGTAATAAGCTTAAATTTCTTAAATTATAAAAACAAGTACTTATTATACGTTACTTATCACATCTTACACATTACATGACTTGTTGGTTAGCTGGTTAAGAAAATAGAAAAGAGAAAGAAAAAATAATAATATTATAAATAAATCGTCTTTTATAATTAGCTTATTCGATAAAAATAATAAAAATCCTTCTTTTTATTATATATGTTGATTTAAAAATTACAAGATTAGACAAAAAATAGTATCAAGTATATAGCAAATACGTATCTCGTATCTCGTGAATCGTATC
>DAOUWX010000370.1 GCA_030666935.1 Atribacterota bacterium
AATAACCAGTTAACTAATTAACCAAAAAAGGAGGTAGAAAAAATGCCAAGGGGAGATGGTACTGGACCAACAGGAGCAGGACCGGGAACTGGCCGGGGAAGAGGTGCCGGTCAAGGACGCCGGGGAGGCGGCGGAATAGGAATAGGTGGTAATTGTGTTTGCCCCTCTTGTGGTGCTATAGTTCCTCATCAAGTTGGTGTTCCTTGCAGCAACGTTAATTGCCCTAAGTGTGGCGCCATGATGGTAAAACAATAGAATAAAAGGGAAGGATTAAACTAAATGATAATTTCAATAGCGAGTGGAAAAGGTGGGACTGGCAAAACAACAATTGCTGTTAATCTTGCTCTGGCTTTAGCTAAAGACAAAGAAAAAAATGTGCAATTTTTAGATTGTGACGTAGAAGAGCCCAATGCCCACCTTTTTTTAAAACCCGTTATAACAAGTTCGAAATCAGTAGAGATTCCTGTGCCAAAAATTAACGATAAAAAATGCAATTATTGCGGTAAATGTGCGGAAGTTTGTGTTTTTAATGCTATCGCAGTTACCAAGAATAAAGTTTTAGTTTTCCCTGGGCTGTGTCATGGCTGTGGGGCTTGCACGCTATTTTGCCCGGAAAAGGCAATTAGTGAAGAGGGTAATGAAATAGGAATTTTAGAAGAGGGCAAAGCAGAGTCTATCAATTTTACACATGGACGTTTAAATATAGGAGAACCGATGTCTCCTCCTATAATAAAGAAAATTAAAAAGAAAATTAAGAAAAATTACAGTGATAATAGAGATAACAATATTACAAACAATCACATTATCTTGATTGATGCCCCTCCGGGTACTTCCTGTCCGGTTATCGAATCCATAAAAGGGAGCGATTACACTATATTAGTTACCGAACCGACTCCTTTTGGCTTACATGACCTTATTTTAGCAGTGGAAGTGCTTCGGAAACTGAAGATTTCTCACGGTGTAGTATTAAATAAGTGTGATATCGGAGACCATAAAGTAGAAGAATATTGTAAGAAAAATGATATTCCCCTTTTACTTTCCATTCCTCTGGATAGAGAGATTGCAGTTGCTTATTCTAAAGGTATCCCAATAGTTAAGATAAATTCCTCCTATGAGCAGAAATTTGCCCAGCTTTTTCAAAAGATCGCACAAATTATTTAATATTTTTCTGTATTTGTAATGATAAGAATCGAGGTATTTTTTAATGAAAGAAATAGTTATAATAAGCGGTAAAGGCGGAACAGGGAAGACAGTTATTGCCGCAAGCATAGCTGCTATGGCTGAGGATAAAGTTATGGGAGATTGCGATGTAGATGCTTCCAATCTTTATTTGTTACTCCATCCTGAAATAAAAGAAAAAAATGATTTTTATGCCGGAATAATTCCCGGTATAGATTTAGAAAAATGTACTAATTGCGGTCGATGCCAGGAAGTCTGCCGTTTTGATGCCATTAAAACAATCAAAGGTCAGACCGTAATTGACCTGGTATCTTGCGAGGGATGCGGCTTATGTGCTTTGGTTTGTCCTGTAAAGGCTATTCAAATGAAGGAAAATCATTGCGGAGAATGGTATATCTCCAAGACAAAATATGGACCTTTAGTACACGCTCGATTGGGTATTGCCGAAGAAAATTCTGGGAAGTTGGTTACTTTAGTACGTCAGAATACCCAAACAATTGCTAAAAAAAATAATCTTGAATTAATAATTATAGATGGACCTCCGGGAATCGGCTGTCCCCTTATAGCTACTCTCAGCGGAGCTAATTTAGCTGTAGTAGTGACCGAACCTACTCTTTCCGGATTACATGATTTAAAGAGAGTGGTAAAAGTAGCTCAACATTTTAGAGTAAAAACGGTAGTTATAATAAATAAGTACGATATTAATTTAGAAAATTCAACTAAAATCGAAGATTGGTGCTCAAAAAATAATATAACGGTAATAGGTAAAATTCATTTTGATAATATAATAACCGAAGCCTTAGTTAAAGGATTGCCAGTAGTCGAGTATAGTGATAATACAGTAACTAAAGAGATAAAGAATATTTGGCAAAGATTAACGGAGATGTCATGATTACCTTTG
>DAOUWX010000208.1 GCA_030666935.1 Atribacterota bacterium
ACTAAGAAGAAAGTTAATAAAGGATATGACAGGGAAAAAGTTGGATTTTTGGGAGCAAATGTAGTAATATTATACAATGCTCAGCACTGATAAGATAAAACTAAAAAATACAATATAAAATAAAATAAGGGGACTGATTTATGGATCACGGAGAGTCTAAAGCAACAGTTAATTTTATTCAGGAGATCATTAATCAAGATAAGAAAACAAATAAATACAATGGGAGGATTCACCTTCGGTTTCCCCCGGAACCTAATGGATACCTGCATATCGGTCACGCTAAATCTATCTGCTTGAATTTTGGTTTGGCTGTAAAAAATGGCGGTCTATACAATCTTCGCTTTGATGATACAAATCCCAGTAAGGAAGATGTAGAGTATATTGATTCTATAATCAAGGATGTTCGCTGGCTGGGATTTGACTGGGAGGACAGGCTTTTTTATGCTTCCGACTATTTTGAAAAGATGTATGATTACGCCGTTAGTCTGATTAAAGCAAGTAAGGCTTATGTGTGTGACCTGAGTCCTGAAGAAATCAGGAAGTACCGCGGAAGTTTCAATGAGGCGGGAAGAGAAAGCTCATATAGCAGTCGAACTGTGGAGGAAAACCTGGATTTGTTTAAGCGTATGCGGGCCGGCGAATTTGCCGACGGTTCCCGGGTGTTGCGGGCTAAAATTGATATGTCTTCACCTAATCTGAATATGAGAGATCCCGTTCTTTACCGTATTTTAAAGGCTACCCATCACCGGACGGGAGATAAATGGTGTATTTATCCTATGTACGACTATGCCCATCCTCTTGAGGATTATTATGAAAAAATCACTCATTCCGTCTGTACCCTGGAGTTCGAAGACCATCGTCCTCTGTATGATTGGGTTCTAAATGCCTTGAATCTTCCAGATTTACCCCAGCAGATAGAATTTGCTCGTCTTAACTTAACCAATACAGTAATGAGTAAACGGAAGCTTCGTAGGCTGGTGGAAGAAGGTTATGTAGTTGGATGGGATGACCCTCGGATGCCAACCATAGCCGGCTTGCGGCGCAGGGGCTACACCCCGGAGGCTATCCGAAACTTTTGCGAGCGTATCGGGGTAGCTAAGACAAATAGTGTAGTGGATATCCGCTTCCTGGAACACTGTATACGTGAAGATTTAAATGTAAGGGCTCCCCGAACGATGGCAGTACTGCGACCTTTAAAGATGGTTATTGATAATTATCCTGGAGATATGGTGGAAGAGATGGAATCAGAAAATAATCCTGAGGATCCTACTGCCGGGAAGCGTAAGATACCTTTTTCACAGATTCTTTACATCGAACGGGAAGACTTTTGCGAAGACCCACCGAAAAAATATTTTCGTCTGGCTCCCGGTCGTGAGGTCAGGTTAAAAAATGCTTATATTATCAAATGTGAAGGATTTGTTCGGAATGAAAAAACAGGAGAGATAAAAGAAGTACACTGTACCTACGATCCGGAAAGTAAAAGTGGTAAACCAGGTGCTAAACGTAAAGTGAAAGGAACTTTACACTGGGTTTCCGCAGAGCATGCTTTGAAAGCGGAGGTACGTTTATACGACCATCTTCTACTGGACCAGAACGAGGGAGCGGAAGAACAGGAGGAAGAGAAAGATTTTATAAAACAGCTTAACCCAAACTCCCTGGAAGTGTTGGTTGATTGTTTGGTGGAACCCAGTTTAGCGGGAGTGGCTTGTGGAAGCAGATACCAGTTCATGCGAAAAGGTTACTTTTGTGTAGATCCCGATTCAACA
This sequence comes from Atribacterota bacterium, assembly GCA_030666935.1. GTDB lineage: Bacteria > Atribacterota > Phoenicimicrobiia > Phoenicimicrobiales > Phoenicimicrobiaceae > Sediminicultor. Next base: position 1,767 of record DAOUWX010000208.1, read on the forward strand.
TCAGATAAGTTAGTCTTTAACCGAATTGTATCTTTACGGGATACTTGGGATAGAATCCTTAAAGCTGAAAAAAATTGAATAATGTGAGTTAATCTGTTATAAATAGATAAGTAAAAAGTTATTTTTGGTGGAAAATCATTTATGGAATTCGTAAAAGATAGAAGATTAAATTTTATTATCAGTATAGCCATTGGTCTTGTCATTTTATTTTATGTATTAAGTAAACTGAAGTGGTTATTTATATATTTTAGTTTTGCTTTGATGTTAGCTTATTTCTTTGATCCGCTTTATAGATATCTTATTCGTAAAAAATTTCCGAAAGTGTTTGCAATTATTATTGTCTTTGGTATTATAATTGCATTGTTAATCCTAACCATATTTTTTCTAATCCCCAGCCTGATTAATCAACTTAATATTTTATATAAAGAGATTCCTAAATTTATTGAAAATTACCAAAATCTAATTTTATCTATAAAACCTCAGCTTTCAAAATTCATGGATCCTGCTGATGTAGAGACTTTACTCAAAGAAAATTTATCTGAACTACAGAAGGGTGTATTGGGTTTTTCCCAAAGCATTATAATTTATTTGTCCAATATAGTTTCCAGTATTACTTTTGGTATAGTAATTGTCCCTTTAATTTTATTTTATCTAATGAGAGATATGTTTAAATTTAAAGAAAATTTGTATATTTTCGTATCAAAGGAAAATAAAAAAGAATTTAAAGAGGTGCTGGAAGAGATAGATAATATTGTCAGTGGTTTTATTCGTGGTCGAATAATAGTCTGCTTTATTGTAGGGACTTTAATTGGTATAGGGCTATACTTCTTGAATTTGAAATTCGCCCTGATTATTGGGATCGTTAGTGGAGTTTTTAATTTTATTCCTTATTTAGGTCCTATTGTGGGAGTTGTCCTGGCTTTAATTTTTGCCTTGGGCAACCCATGGTGGACATTGTTGATGATTGTAGTTTTATTTGTTTTGGTTAATCAGCTTGAAGCGATATATCTTAATCCTAATATCTTGGGAAAGGGATTAGGTTTACATCCTTTAACCGTAATCTTATCGATGTTAATTTGCGGTCAATTGTTAGGAATATTAGGAGTATTAGTGGCTGTTCCTTTGGCAGCTATCTTGAAAGTTTTATTCTTTAGATATTTAGTTCAGGAGGGATAGAATAGGTTATATGAAAAAAATATTCTATATAATTTTAATAACAGCTTTATTTGCTATTTTATTCCCTCTTTCTTCAACTTTCGTCCAATCTTCAGAAATAAAGATATTATTAGATAACAAACCTCTCGAAACCGTTGTCCCTTCAGTTATCGAGAATGACCGATTATTTGTTTCAGCTCGTAATGTAGTAGAAGCTTTAGGCGGGAGGATTACCTGGTTTCCGGCTTTAAAGTTGATGACCATAAATATTAATGGACATACGACCCGTTTAGTAATCGATGACTTTTCTTTAGAGATGGATGAGAAGATAATTTCTCTGGAAATGCCAGCAAGAATTCTCGATAACCGGGTAATGATTCCCTTGGAAGTAATAAAAATCATTGCCGAGGTAGATATTAAATGGGAGAACCAGACCAAGACTTTATCTATTAATACTATAAGACCATATCTATTAGAAGTTAGAAGTTATTCTCATCCCAACAAAACCAGGGTGGTGATAGATTTATCTGAAAAGACAGAATTTAGAGCAGATAAATTAATAAATCCGGATAGAATTTTTATCGATATAATGGGTTCTATTGTAAAATTAGAAGATAACTCCAAGCAGATAAAGATAGATGATGGGGTGGTAAAAACAGTAAGGACAGCTCAATTTAATGAGGAAATTACCAGAGTTGTATTTGATCTTTATCAGCAGGCCAAATACGAGCTTTTCAGTCTTATTGAACCCGATAGGGTGGTGATTGATATATTCAAATCAGGTAAAGAGGCAACTATCTCTGAAATTCTTCCCGCTAAACCCGAAGAAAAGCCTGTTCCCGGACCTGAGATAACCGGCAAGAGGGTAGTGATTATTGACCCCGGACATGGAGGGAAAGACCCGGGAGCGATCGGGCCTACAGGCTTGAAAGAAAAAGATGTTACTTTGGGAATCGCTCTTTATTTGGAGAAATTATTAAAAGGGTCCGGTATTCCTACTTACTTAACCAGAAGTAAAGATGAATTTGTTTATTTGGAAAATAGAACAAATTTTGCTAACCAGAAAAATGGTTTTGTATTTGTAAGTTTACACGCTAATTCAGTTTTAAATCATCGTCCCAGTGCTGGAGGAATAGA
>DAOUWX010000352.1 GCA_030666935.1 Atribacterota bacterium
CATGTCTTCCGGGGTTAAAAGTTCAATTTTAGAAATCTCATGTGAGGTACGAAAACCATCGAAGAAATGAAGAAATGGTACTCGGGATTCTAAACTCGCCGCTTGTGCAATTAAGGGAAAATCCATAGCTTCCTGAATTGAGTTAGAAGCAAGTAAAGCAAAACCGGTTGATCTGGTTGCCATTACATCACTATGTTCACCAAATATGGAAAGTGCTTGGCAGGCTACCGAACGAGCAGAGACATTAAACACGGTAGCGGTCAGTTCGCCGGCAATCTTAAACATGTTAGGGAGCATTAATAAAAGACCTTGAGAGGCGGTAAAAGTTGTGGTAAGACCTCCTCTTTGCAAAGAACCGTGAACAGCTCCCGATGCACCTCCTTCGCTCTGCATTTCAGTCACCTGAGGAATCGTCCCCCAGATATTAGGCTTTCCTTCAGCAGCCCAGAGATCAGCAAGTTCACCCATGGACGAAGAAGGGGTAATCGGATATATGGTTGCAACTTCGTTTAGATGATACGCTGTATGGGCAGCTGCAGTATTCCCGTCAGTAGTAACTTTAGTAACTTTTTTTTTGTTCATTACATTGTGCCTCCATTTTTAAAAATTATTTTTTTAATAGATTTATATTATTATTTTATCAGAAAATTTAAAATTTATAAATTATTTATTTAATTTCTTGCCTTCCCATTAAAGCTTGAGTTAAAGTCACTTCATCGGCAAATTCCAGGCTTCCCCCTATAGGCACACCATAAGCAATACGGGTTACTTTTATATTTAAAGGTTCAATCAATTTAGTAATATAAGAGGCGGTAACTTCTCCCTCAATATTAGGATTGGTAGCTAATATTATCTCTTTTATCTTTTCAGTCTTTAGCCTTTTTAATAAACTATCAATCTTTAAATTTTCCGGTTCTACTCCGTCTAAAGGGGAGATTACTCCTTCCAAAACATGGTATAAACCTTTATATTCCCCCGTATTTTCTATGGCAATCAAATCCCTTACCCTTTCTACGACACACATAACAGACTTATCTCTATTAATATTCTGGCAAATTTCACATATCTCTTGATCGGTTATATTGCCACAAATCGAACAATGTTTAACTTTTTCTTTGGCCTCTAATATTGTCTTAGCCAAACTTCCAACGCTTTCCGAGGAATTCTTTAAAATATAAAAAGCTAATCTCTGGGCTGTCTTGGGGCCTATACCCGGCATTTTTGAAAATTCATCAATTAATCTGGCAAAAGGTTTAGTATATCTAAAGGACACCTTTACCTCCTCTTAAAATAATCCAGGAACATTCATACCCCCGGTTAATTTACTCATTTCCTGAGCAGCTAACTCTTTTGATTGACGTATTGATTCATTGACCGCTGCCAAAATCAAGTCTTCCAACATCTCTTTTTCATTTGCATCAATTACATCCGGTTCTATTTTTATTTCTTTAATTTCCTGTTGGCCATTTACTACAATCTCAATCATCCCTCCACCAGAAGAAACTCTAACTTCTTTTTGAGCCAACTCTTTTTTCATCTCTTCCATCTTTTTCTGCATAACTTGCGCTTGTTTCATAAGAAATTTCATATCCATTGCTTTTCTTACTTCCTCCTTTCCCTAAAATACTCTATTTTTTCTCAGTAATCGTTCCTTCAAATAAACTTAAGGACTCTTTAATTAATATATTATCTTTTGAAATCTCATTACTTCTTTTTTTTGTATTATCTTTCTCTTCTCCTGCTCTTTCTGCTCTTTCTTTGTTCTCTCTATTTCTTGTTTTTACGGTTTTCCTCTTATTTTCTTGTTTACCCTCTAAAAAAGAATCTTCTTTGCTATTGTCATTAATAATACATTCTATTACTAAAAACCTGCCGATCTCTTCTTTAATTGATTCTTGTAATAATATTTTATTATTTTGCTTTTCTAAACTCTCTTTGTGAAATGTATATTCCTTGTTAAATCCGATTATCAATTTATTATTTTCAACAGTAATTAAATTGTTGGCTATAACAAAAGAATAGACGGCAATTTTGGTTTTTTTTATCCTATCTAAAATCGTGGGCCATGCCTGCGTCAATTCTAAGTTGACAGGTAACTCTTTAGCCTTAACAGAAGAGCCCTCTTTACTTTTAGTTTTATCTTGAACCTTCTTCTTTAACGGCGGTTCCTCTCTTGTTTCCGCGTTTTTCTTGCCTGATTCTGATACATCTTTTTCTTCTTCAATTTCTTTTAAAGGAAAATTCTCCCCCGCAGTA
>DAOUWX010000323.1 GCA_030666935.1 Atribacterota bacterium
AACGAGATACGATTCACGAGATACGAGATACGAATTATTCTAACGACTGATTCATCCCAATCTTTTGTATCTCTGAAAATTATAAGGTCTTAAAGCTCTAGGTGGAGCAATTATCTGCGATAATATTATTCCATTAACCAGAATATTATCAGATAAAAATATTTCCAATCCGCTTCCCCGGCGAGATAAAATTTCTTCCCCGTCTTCTACTACCAGTTTTTCAGCGAAAACCCCTTTCTCTTTATCCTCATCTTTGTCCTTATAAAATTCTTTAACTTCATCATCTATAATTATTTTATCCTTTTTTTCTATATTATAAACTTGTTTTATATTAATCTTCTCCTCAGGTGAACCTTCTTCCTCCTTAATTTCCGAAAATACCGAGATAGAATTATCTTCTCCTTTCTGCATTAAGCTGTAAGATCTTCTTTTCTGATTTCCTATACGGCTTAACAAACTTATTATAATGTAGAAAATAAATATATATAAAATTAATGACATTGTTCATTCTATCCTTTTTAAGTAAAATAGTATTGTCTTACTTATTTTCTTTCTTCTTTGAGGTCTCAGAAATACTATCTCGCATGGAAGTATCAGCTTCGATATTCTTCAAATTATAATAATCCATGACTCCTAATTTACCTTTTCTTAGGGCTTCTGCCATTGCCTTTGGAACTTCTGCTTCTGCTTCTACCACCTTTGCCTTCATTTCCTGAACTCTGGCCTTCATTTCCTGCTCCTGAGCTACCGCCAATGCCCTTCTCTGCTCAGCCCTGGCCTGGGCAATCTTCTTATCGGCTTCTGCCTGATCAGTCTGTAGTATTGCGCCAATATTTTTGCCTACATCAACATCAGCGATATCAATAGATAATATCTCAAAAGCAGTCCCGGCATCTAAACCTTTTTTTAAAACGGTTTTGGAAATATTATCCGGGTTTTCTAAAACTTTTTTGTGAGTGTCTGACGAACCAATAGTGGTTACAATTCCTTCTCCTACTCTGGCTATAATTGTCTCTTCGCCCGCTCCTCCTACCAAACGTTCTATGTTAGCCCTTACAGTTACCCTAGCAGTAGCCATAACCTGAATACCATTTTTTGCTACAGCCGCAACTATCGGAGTTTTTATTACTTTCGGATTTACGCTCATCTGTACTGCTTCTAAGACATTTCTACCGGCTAAATCAATAGCGGTTGCTTTTTCAAAGGTTAAATTAAGGCCCGCTCTCTCAGCAGCAATCAAGGAATCTACTACCCGGTCAACATCTCCCCCAGCCAGGAAATGTGCTTCTAATTTATCAATGGAAACGTCCAATCCTGCTTTAGTGGCTTTTATTAAGGCACCAACAATCTTATGAGGGGGTACTCTTCTAAGCCTCATACCCACTAAAGTAAAAATTCCCACCTTTACTCCTGCAGCTATAGCTGAAATCCATAATCCTACCGGTATAAATTGAAAGAAAATATAGATTATAAAAATAACTATGATAATCGGAATCAACGGAATCAATAATTCAAACATTTTTTTACCTCCTTATTTGAAAACAAGAATAAGCTATTAAGAAACATTAATCACTTCAACTACTATCTTATTACCTTCAACGCTTATTATTTTAATTTTGGTATTAGAATCAACGTATTCTCCCTGGGTAAGGGCATTTAATTTTTTACCGTTAACCTCTACTATGCCAGATGGACGCAAAGGTGTAATGGCTATGCCTTCTTTTCCGGTTAATCGCTTTAAATCTTTTGCCCCTACCGTATATCCCAATTCCTTCTTCTGCTCAGTAGAAAGAACAAATTTTCTCCATGCTCGAGTAGAAGGGATAAACCGAATTAATAAGAAAAACCCAGCAATAGATAAACTAAGGGCGATTAAAATGGAATAAGTCGCCTGGATAATATTCCCAAAAGTAAGAAATATGCTGGCTAAAATAGCTGCAACTCCGCCTATTCCGGCCAGACCGAACCCGGGAATAAAAAATATTTCTGCCAAAAGTAAAAGAAGACCTATTGCAAATAGTATAATTGTTTCAAACCCTGCTAAGCCGACAATTATATGTCCTCCAAAAAATAAAGACAGAGAAATTATTCCTACTGAACCTGCTATTCCCCAGCCTAAAGTCCAAAATTCAATTATTAGCCCTAAAAAACCTATAGACAATAATAATGGACTTACTACAGGATTGGTAACAAATCGGCTTATATTCTCTGCCCAATTTGGATAAATATATACTATTTTAGCATCTTTAAGATTTAGAAAATTTAAAACTTCTTCAATACTCGAAGCATTATCATTTACAAAATTTAATTTTATAGCCTGCTCAGCATTTAAGGTTAATATTTTATCTTTTTCTATTATATCTTTAATTTCTATGTCTTTGTCAACCATGGCAGCTGCTATCTCTTCCGAACGCCCTCTGCTTAAAGCAGTAGAAGTAAATTCAGCTCTTAAGGCTGAAATATTTTTCTCATTTGCCGGCTTTGGTTCTGCTGCACCGATACTGGCACTTTTATCTATTAGAATATATTCTGCAGATAGAGCGATTAGG
>DAOUWX010000304.1 GCA_030666935.1 Atribacterota bacterium
AATATCGTGAAATCCTTTAATTCACTCTTTAATTCTAAAAATTTCATCTTATTTCTCCAAAATACTTTTTTTAGTACTTTCAAGAAATATTATATCACTTTAATAATCTAAAAGCAAAAATAATGACTTTTCCCTAAAAACAGGAGAATATTTAATATTTTTGAGTTGATCTATCATTTCTTTAGTCTGTTAAGGAACGGTTCTTTGTCACACTTCAAGAATATATATTTACCTCATTGAATCGCCACCAGGGGTTAAAAGAATTAGTTTTTTCAATTTTTCTACATCTTAATAATAATACGATAAAAGATTTAAAAAATCCTTCTTTTTTTAAAAAATAGTTGTGAAGTGTATTAGTTGTTAGTGAATAGTTATTTAGATGGAAAAGGGAAGATAGATTCCCACCTGCGTGGGAATGACATATGGAGGAGTGGGAATGACAGATTCCCATGATTACTAAATCATATTTCTTTCTTATTTTTATATCCCCTTTAATAAAAGATCATAAACAACAAAGTTATTTACTTTTTTTAAGTTAATTGTTTTAGGCTCTTTCGTTTAATTTGCAGGCTTAGTGGCTGCACCACTTTTTTTGGTATTAAAAGTCAAACACATGATTAATCCTGCCATGCATACCAGACATCCCAGCCAGAAAGTTGCTCGCGGTCCAAAAATTTTCCAGGCAAACCCACCCGAAAATGCACCAGCCATAATTCCCAAATTTTCACATATACCTCCGTATATCCCCATCGCTGATGCCTGGCGTTCAGAAGGTACTGAATCAGACAATATGGCTAATGCTGCAGGGCTAAACATAACTAAACCTAAATCAAATAAAAGGACAGATGCTAAAAAGGATAGAAAGCTGTTCGCCTGAGAAAAACCTATCATACTTACTGCTGAGATTGCCAAAGCAATCATCATTAACATTTTTTTTCCTTTCCGGTCAGCCAAAATCCCCATAGGTATTCCCAACAGCATAGTGATTACTCCTCTCGCTGTAAAAAGAACGCCAACGGAAGCAACACTAAGACCAGCAACCTGAGTAATGAGAAGTGGTAGAAAAGTGATAAATAGTCCTAATCCAAAACATTCACAGCTTGTTATTATACATAAAGAGGATACAGAATGACACTTATACCAACCTTTAAAAGATGAATGCTCTTTTTTGGGTAAAAATTTTGTAGTATTATATTTCGAATCCCTAAGAATAATTGTTGTTATTAGGCCACCCATGATATAAATCCCAATGGCTACATAAAATACCCAGCTGTATCCTAGATTACTGGCAAGAAATCCACTCGACAGAGCTCCGAGGCTTTTTGAGCCACCGATCACAACTACAATTATCCCCATAAATGCGGCTTTTTTAAATGCAGGAGCATGTGTTCCTACATACCCTCTTGCAGGTCCAAATAAGGCAGACCGAAACAACCCCAAGCATAATAAGGTGATAAAGATGATAGGGGTCTCTTTGGCCAATAAAAAACAAAGCAATATCAAGCCACTGATCCAAGTTCCCCATATCATGGGAATTCTAATCCCTGTCTTGTCAGCTATCCATCCCCATGAACTCTCACCGATGACCATACCGAGCCATAAGACCGAAATCAGCACACCCGTCATTTTAGAGGAAAAACCTATATGAACCAGGTAAAGTGGTATAATGGGCTCCAATATGCTTATAGACAGCATGCCCGTTACAAGAATGCTTACTACTGGAGCTATTTTATTGAAAGACTTTTTCATAATTAATCCAATTCATTTTTTATTGCTAGTACCTCTATAAAGCTACTAAGCTGGGAACGATATATGCAGCAAACGACATTTCATCTTTATGGAACACTATTCACTTATACATAAAAAGAAAAAGCTAACAAATCCTTTGGAACATTACAAACTTATAAAATTATATTTCTTTTTTTACACACCGTTTTCCCCATGAGGATTTATATTTATATACTACAACTGTTTTAGAAATCTTTTTTTTGTTATAGTTTTTCTTGATGTATTCATGGAGGATTTCTAAAATCTCCGGAAAATTTCTCCTTCCGAAACCAATTCGGACATAAGCGTTTCCGTACTCAAAAATTTCTGAAGGAACCATCATCGCCCCGGTTTTTTCTACCAATTTCCGGCAAAATTCAAGAAGAAATAATAGGGCTGTCCCTATTTCCCTCAATTATTTAATTTTAAGACCCCTTTATTTCCCTTAAGGTGAAATAAATTCTTTTTGGGAAATTTTGAGAAAATCAACTTTCTTCTCTACTCACCTTCTCCACAATAAAAAGAAAATCTAATACAGCAGTAGCTCCCATAGGTAGAAATTTTGGTCTAATATTTGGAATTATTGCCACGACTTCGCCCTCCAATCTATTTAGGAATTGCTCTAACCTGCTCTGGTCCTTTGCCATATTAATATCGAATCGATGAACACTATATTTCATTTTTGTTACCTCACCTCCTCTTATATCTTTCGAATTATTATGAGGTCAGATCTTGCAATGACACATTTCATCTTCCCGTTCGATTCTTTTAATCGCTCTGCTCACTGTAAAAATACAAGGGGACGGTTCTTTGACACACTTCAAAAATATACATTTACTTCATTGAATCGCCACCAGCGGTTAAAAGAATTAATCTTTTTTAATTTTTCTGCACCTTAATACTAATACGGCGAAGGTTTTAAAAAATCCTTCTTTTCTAAAATATAGTTGCGAGATGTATTAGTCGTTAGTGAATAGTATTTAGATGGAAAGGAGAAGATAGATTCCCAATTTCGCGGGAATG
>DAOUWX010000067.1 GCA_030666935.1 Atribacterota bacterium
CTGGGGATAGCTAACCAGCTTATTGAAAATAATTTAATAGACCATAATTTTATAAACCAATATACTTTTGGCTTTGATGAGTTTAAGGAATCAGTAAAAGATTATCCTTTGGAAAAAGTCTCGACTATAACCGAAATTCCTCTGCATAAAATTAAAAGTATAATAAATTATATAAAGGAAAGTCCCCGATATGCCCTTATCTGCGGGATGGGAGTGCAAAGATGTACTAATGCAGGGCAGACGGTAAGAGCTATTTCTCTTCTGCCGGCACTAACAGGAAGTATCGGAAAAAAAGGTTGCGGATTTTACTTTAGTGATAGGCAGGCCCCTGAATTAAATTGGCCCTTTTTCCCGAAAAAATCCGATAGGATTCGTAATTCCATACCGGTAGCAAAACTGGCTAGCGGGATGAATAGTCAAATTGATCCACCTGTAAAAGCAATGTGGATTGAGCAGGCGAATCCTATGACCAGCAACCCGAATATTAATCTGTTAACCCGGGCAATGAATAAATTAGATTTAATCGTGGTTGCCGATCTTTTTTTAACCGATACCGTCAGAATGGCAGATATAGTTTTGCCCGCCGCCTCAATGTATGAGTATTTTGATTTGATAAGCGGGTACGGTCATTCTTATATTCAACTTCAACAAAAAATAATTGAGCCACCAGGTGAATGTAAACACGAAAGCGAGATGTACAGACTTTTAGGAAAAAAGTTTGGGTTTAATTTAGATTATTTGCCGGAAAATAATTTGAGTACTATAGAAAAAATAATTGGCAGCTCTAATTTAAATACCAATACTAAAGGATTAAAAGAAAAACCCTATCTTCATTCCGATTATCAAGAAATTGCCTTTAGTGATTTTAAATTCAATACTCCCACTAGTAAGATAGAATTTTACTCTCAGCAGACGAAAGAACAATGGGGACAAAATCCTTTACCTTTTTATTATGAGCCAATGGAAAATAAATATTCTTCCCCCGAGCTTCATGCTAAATATCCTTTAACTCTTATAAGTGCTCATGCCTTAAATAAGATGAATTCTCAGTTTTCAAGTAGAGAAATTTTTAAGGAAGAACCTTTTATCCGGATTAATCCCCACGATGCAGAAAGCAGGGGAATTAATGATGGCGAGAGGGTAAAAGTATACAACGAGAGAGGCAGTTTGATTTTAAAGGCTATTCTTACTGGGAAGGTCCTTCCGGGAACTGTATATACTTATTTTGGCTGGTGGGATGGAGTGCATCACGCAAACCTCAATGAACTCACCGGAGAATATATAAGTGATATAGGATATGGAACCGCATTTCACAATTGCTTAGTCGAAGTTCAAAAAAAGAACAGGGGACGGTTCTCTGTTCCCAATATTTAGATAACAAAAAAGAACAGAGAACCGTCCCCTGTTCTTTTTTTTGGAGGGATTTAGTGAAATTTTTAGATTTAGTAAAAACCAGACAGAGTGTAAGAAAATATTTGGATAAACCTGTTGAGAGAGAGAAGATTGAGCGGTGTCTGGAGGCGGCGCGCCTTGCACCTTCTGCCAGCAATTCTCAGCCCTGGAGCTTTATTGTAGTAGATGACCCAAAACTAAAAGAAGCGGTGGCCAAAGAAACATTTAGTCAGCTTATATCTTTCAACCGATTTTCCCTGCAAGCACCTGTTTTAATTATATTAATTTCGGAAAGACCAGGATTTTTAAACAAAGTTGCGGAAGCAATCAAAGATAAACAATTCAGCCTTATTGATATCGGAATTACTGCCGAGCACCTTTGTCTTCAGGCAGCAGAAGAAGGATTGGGAACCTGCATGTTGGGATGGTTTAACGAAAAGGGGGTAAAAAAGTTACTCGATATTCCCCGGTCAAAAAGAGTTGAGCTTATTATAACCATAGGTTATCCGGAATCTACCGAAATACGTCCTAAAAAACGAAAGTCAATAAACCAAATCATAAATCATAACAGTTACAGCTGAAAAAAATGAGAAAATTGACTCAGTTTTCCCCGGATGATATTGTATAAAAAAATGATAGAAGAGTTTATTTATTAAAATTCGCAAAGCAAGGAGGAATGAAAAATGAAAAAGAAACTTTTATTAACCTTAGTGTTTTCAATATTTTTACTTTTCACCCTAACCTTAATGGTTCAGAGCAATCAGGATGAAGTCCCGCTAATTCCCATGGAAGATTTTTTTAGAAATCCTGAGAAAATAGGTTTTTCCTTATCTCCCAATGGAGCGTACTGGGCCTTTCTTCAGCCCTGGGAAAACCGCCTGAATATCCATGTACAGAAAATCGGGGAAGAAAAAATTACCAGGATTACCGAAGCTACAGAAAGAGATATTGCCGGATATTTATGGGCTAATAATAATCGAATCGTATATGCCCAGGATGAAGCAGGAGATGAAAATTACAAAGTCTATGCCGTAGATATTGATGGTTCAAACAGAAACACCTTAACTCCTTTTGAAGAGGTAAAAGTTCACTTAATTGATGACCTTGAAAATAATCCGGATGAGATGCTGATGATGATGAATAAAAGGGATAAAAGGTTTTACGATGTATATCGCATTAATATTAATAACGGGGAGATGGAAATGCTTGCCAAAAACCCGGGAAATATTGTCGGATGGATAACTGATCATGAAGGGAAACTACGGGTTGCTACTACCAGTGATGGTGTAAATACCAGCATCTTATATAGAGAAAAGGAAAGCGATCCTTTTGAGGTAGTTATCACCACCAGTTTTAAAGAAACCGTAGCTCCTTTATTTTTTACTTTTGACAATAAGTACCTTTATGTTTCTTCAAATGTTGACAGGGACAAACGGGCAATTTTTAAATATGATATCGCCAATGCAAAATTCTTGGAAAAAATATACGAACATCCGGAAGTGGACGTAACAAGCTTGTTAAGATCGAAAAAAGAAAAGAAAATTACCGGTGTTGCCTATTATACCGACAAAAGATATTATCATTTTTTCGACCGGGAACGTAAAGAATTACAGGAAGACCTGGAGAAACGCTTGCCCGGATACGAAGTGGCAATTACCGACAGCAGTAGAGATGAAACCAAACTAATTATCATAACTTACAGCGATAAAGGTTTGGGGGCTTATTATTTTTATGATCTTACTACAGGCGAATTCAGAAAGATGATAGAGATCAGCCCCTGGCTGGAAGAAAAATATATGGCGGATATGCGGCCAATCAAATATACCTCGCGGGATGGTTTAACTATTCATGGATACTTGACCATTCCCAAAGGTTCAATTTCCCAAAATCTACCCGTAGTTATCAATCCCCATGGAGGCCCCTGGGCTAGAGATTATTGGGGATATAATCCTGAAGTACAGTTTTTGGCCAACCGGGGTTATGCCGTATTACAGATGAATTTCCGGGGTTCTACCGGATATGGCCGCAAATTTTGGGAGCTTGGATTTAAAGAATGGGGTAAAAAAATGCAGGATGATATAACTGATGGAGTCAATTGGCTAATCGAACAGGGGATAGCAGACCCTCAAAGGATTGGAATTTATGGAGGATCTTATGGAGGATATGCCACTCTGGCCGGTGTAACTTTTACTCCGGATTTATATGCTTGCGGAGTTGATTATGTGGGTATCTCCAACATTTTCTCCTGGTTTTCAGGGATACCTCCTTATTGGGAACCCATACGGGAAATGTTTTACGAAATGGTCGGAGATCCCGAAAAAGATAAAGAGTTGCTGGAGGCAGCTTCCCCCCTCTTTCATGTTGATAAAATTAAAGTACCTCTTTTTGTCGCCCAAGGGGCCAATGACCCCAGAGTTCCTAAAGCTGAATCGGATCAAATGGTAGAAGCATTGAAAGCTCGAGGCATTGAAATTCCTTATATGGTTAAGGATAATGAAGGCCATGGTTTTGCTAATGAAGAAAATCGGTTTGATTTTTATGGGGCCATGGAAGAATTTTTAGGTGAACATCTTGGGGGAAGGGTAGAATAAAAAATGACAGAGAACCGTCCCCTGGTACGTTTTTTAAAGAGAATATGTCGGGAGAATTTAACTGATACTAAAAATTTAATTATGCCCTCTTATCTGGATGGTAATACTTTAAAAAAAACCTTATCCAAAGAGGGCTTTTCTGCTTTAAACCTGAATATTACTACCCTTTTTGACCTGGCCAGAGATTATTGCGATGATTATATTTTAAAAAGCAGATTAAGAATTTTAGATAATTCTTTAGGCCAGATATTCCTGCTTCAAATATTAAAAAAATTATCCCGAGAAAAATTACTAAATTATTTTCAACCTCCCACCTTTTCTCCCGGAATCAGCCGCTCGATTTATCTGGCCATAAAAGAGCTAAGAATAGCAGGATTTTCTTCCCGAAATTTTCCGCACCCTGTGATAGTTAACCCCAAAAAGAGCGAAGACCTGCTTAAGATAATGCAGGAGTATGAGAAAATATTAAAAGAACAAAATTATGTTAATGAGGCGAATATCTATCTTCAGGTGATTAAATATAAGAAAAAGAATCAGCAGAAAAAGAAGATATTCATCGTTCCCTCTAATATCGAATTAAATTATCTGGAGGAAGTATTTTTTCGGAAAATTATATTACCGGAATCAAAGGTTATCTATTTACCCGCCCCAAGAAACTTAAAAAAGCCAACCTCTTTTTATTTTTCTGAATCCTATAAAGAAGAAGAAAATTATCCGGAAAACCAGCTTGATTATTTGTACGATTTAGATAAGATACCATCCAATCTACCCGAAAAAATTAATATTGAGTTAATCCAATCTCACGGAGAATTTAATGAAGTAAAAACGATTATCCGAAAGATAAAATCCCAAAAGATTCCTTTAGATGAAGTGAGTATTTTTTATACTGTGCAGGAACCCTATTCCCAATATCTCTATCAGCTGTCCAGACAATATTCCTTAAATATTACTTATGGTAACGGGATAAGTATTAAAAATACCTCTCCGGCGAAACTATTTTTTGCCCTGATTGATTGGATACGGGATAATTACAGTATAGAAAAATTATATTTTTTGCTAACCGGGGGTAATTTTGAGTATAAAAATCGGCAGTCGAATCCGGATGATATCCCCACTCCCCAGCGGGTGGCTTCTTTACTGCGCAATTCTCCGATTGGGCGCAGGAGGAATCGATATATCAAGGGATTAGATTTAAGTATAGGACAGTTAAAAAGAGAGGTTGAGCAGGTATCCGAAGACAGGCAAGAGAGATACCGCAAAAAGGTAAAAGACCTTTTTTGGGCAAAAGAGTTTATAACCCAAATTTTCCACGAATTACCTCAAGAGAATTTTGATTATACTATCTCGCCAAAACAGATTGCCCGGGGGCTTATAAATATTGTTACTAATTACAGTAAAATAGATGAAGATACTAATTTAGACGAAGAAGCGATAAAAAAGATAAAAGAAAGATTAACTATTTTAATAGAAAATGACTATCCTCTTCCCGATATGCCCCTAAATGAAGCCCTCACCCTGATAACTGATTTAATTAAAAATGAACGGGTTAATTGTTCGGAGCCGAGAGGAGGCTGTCTGCATACTGCCAGCTATAAAAAGGGAATTTGGCTTAACCGCCTCTATAATTTTATTGTGGGAATGGATTCTGCCAAATTTCCTGATTCAGCGCACGACGGCTCTATTTTGCTGGATGCCGAGAAAAAAAATACTGACCGCATTAATTCCAACAAAGAAAAAAGCAAAGAAAGCCGATACAAGATGCTTCAATTACTCGCTTCTCTTAAAGGCAAAATTATTCTTTCCTATTCCCGTTTTGATACTCAAGGCAATCGGGAATTAGCCCCATCGAGTTTAATGCTGCAGCTATACCGCTTAAAAACCGGGGACAATCAGAAAGATTATTCTGATTTTTACAGCAGTTTTCAAGATACTTCCGGATTCATTCCCGGCAAGCCCCGGGAAATTCTTGATTCCGCAGATTGGTTCTTATATTCCGCAAGGCATAATTCTTTAGACACTACTTCCCTTTTTAAGCGTATTTACCCTGTTCTATCCGAAGGTTTTGATGCCGCCCGGCAGAGAGAAAAAGAAGAGCTTAACCGCTTTAACGGAAAAGTAAAAGTAGACCCTGAACAGGTAGACCCCCGCCTTAACCGGGGGTTGATGGTATCAAGTTCCAGATTGGAATTGATTGCCTTTTGCCCTTATCTATACTTTTTAAAATATATCCTGAAAATAAAACCACCTCAAGAGATGATTGAAGACCCGGGGGTATGGTTGGACCCTGCGGAAAGAGGAATTATCTTTCATCAAATTTTTGAGGAATTTTATAAAAAGTTAAAAGAAATATCGCCACCCGGAAATTTTTTTTCTCCATCTTATGCCAACCACTGGTATATCTTAGAAGAGATTGCTCTTTCCCGGTTGGAACAAAAAAGAAAGAGGTTAGCACCTCCCAACAATCTGGTTTACCAGCATGAAAGCAAAGAAATACTGGATTCCTGCCGGTTCTTTCTACACTGCGAAGAGGAAAAATGTAAAGGAGAAATACCAACCTATCTGGAACTTGCCTTTGGCACCCGGGATAACCAGAACGAGGAATTAGGCAAGATAAAAGCAGTAGAGCTATCCCTGCCCGGCGGTAAGTCAATCAGTTTTCAGGGGAAGATTGACCGTATAGATAAATTAAATGGGGATACTTATCGTATTATTGATTACAAAACCGGGACCCCTTATGGGTTTAGCCGAAGTAAATATTTTCAAAATGGAAAACAGATTCAGCACGCCCTTTATGCCCTATCTCTTAAAAAAATATTAGCTAAAGCCGGAATATCCGCTTTCCCGAAAATCCAAAAAGCGGGTTATTATTTCCCCACATTGAATGGCCAGGGCAGGCAATATTTCTACGGAGAAGAAAGAAGAAATCAGGTATTGGAAATAATCGATTTATTGCTTGATATTACTGCCCAGGGAAATTTTACCATGATTCAAAAAGCGGATGATTTTATGTGTGCCGATTACCGGGATATCCTGGAACAAAATCAGGTGATGGAAGTAAGCGGAAAAAATGCCAAAAAATATAATGAAGAACCTGCCCTTGATAATCTGAGGAGGCTGCAAGAAGAATATGAATAATCATTTCCCCAAAGAATTAATTGACCGGAAAGCTCGAGAAAAAATTGTAAAAGAATTAAACTGCAATATTTTAGTCGAAGCAAGCGCCGGGTCAGGAAAGACATCAAGTCTGATTCACCGTATGGCTGCCCTGATTAAATCGGGAAAGTTCAAGGTGGATGAAATTACCGCCATTACCTTTACCAGGAAAGCGGCTATTGAGCTAAAAGAAAGGTTTCAACAAAAAATTGAAGACAGTTTCAGTGAAACCGAAGACGAAAAAGAAAAAAGTTATTTAAGAGAGGCTCTTTCTAATCTGGAACAATGTTATTTGGGGACCATTCATTCTTTTTGCGCCCGTCTTTTACGGGAAAGGCCGATTGAAGTCGGACTTGATCCGGAATTTACCGAGCTTGATGAGCTTGATGATACTTTATTGAAAGAAGAAGCCTGGGAAAGATATCTGCTTAATCTCAAAATAAAAGAATCTCCTTCTCTGATACATCTGGAAGAATTGGACATAAAACCCTCCGAACTTGCTGATTGTTATAAGACGATATGCACTTATCCGGAGGTTAAGCCCGCCTTCCCGGCATCACCAAAACCGAATTTAGAAGAAGCTGTCAAAGAGATTATTTCCTTTAGTGATGAAGCCAGCCAATATATCCCGGATGAAGAACCGAAAATGGGCTATGACAAATTACAGGAAGCAGTCTTAAGCGTAAAGAGGATGAAGGGTTTTTATGATTTTATCAAAGAAGATTATAATAAGATAAAATTACTGGAAAATTTTTCCAAATCAGAAAAGGTTACTCTAAATCGATGGACTTCCAAGGAAAAAGCAAAAGAGTACAGAGATTCTCTTGTTTTAGAGCTTCAGGAAAAAGTTATTAATCCGATCCTGCAGGGGTGGCGGGAATACTGTTATGTCGATACTATCAAGTTTGTTCTACCGGTGGTAGAATATTATCATGAATTACGCCGGAAGGTTTCGATGCTTAATTTTCAGGATTTGCTCTTAAAGACCTCTTGCCTGTTAAGGGATTACCCCGAGGTACGCCAATATTTTCAACAAAAATATAAATGCCTGCTGGTAGATGAATTTCAGGATACCGATCCTATTCAGGCAGAGATAATCTTTTATCTTACCGGCCAGGATGTTTGCGAAAGGAACTGGCAGAAATCAGTACCGCGCCCGGGTTCCTTATTTGTGGTAGGAGACCCTCAGCAGTCCATTTACCGCTTTCGTCGGGCTGATATAGCCATCTATAATCTGGTTAGGGCGCTGATTGAAAAAAGCGGAGGAGAGGTTTTGAAATTACAGGCAAATTTCCGCTCACTACATTCTATCGGTTCTTACCTCAAGCCCATATTTGAAGAGCTGTTTTCAAGCGGTCAGGGTAAATTCCAGGCCGTATATTCACCGATGCAGACCATTTGGGAGGATAATCCTCAATATCTTTCCGGGGTAAAGCAGCTGATTGTTTCCAAAGAGAGCAATAAAAATAATACTATCAGGCAGGATGCCCAATCTATTGCCAGAGTTATTCGCGATA
>DAOUWX010000398.1 GCA_030666935.1 Atribacterota bacterium
AATTCTATTGCTCCTTCTCCTCCTTTAGCCCAGACTTCATGGGTAACTGCAGCGGTTGCTCCGGCAGCCAGGGATTTTTCTTTAATCAGCTCGATCTCAGCCGGGGTATCAGTGGGGAAGCGATTGATAACCACTATCGGGGGTACCCCGTGCAGGAGGACATTTTCTATATGTTTCTCTAAGTTTTCACAACCCTTGGCTACTGCTTCTAAATTTTCTTGGGATAGTGTTTCCTGGTCCAAGGGTTTTCCGGCAATTACTTTTATGGCACCACCGTGCATCTTTAAGGCTCTAATGGTACATACTACTACTGCTGAATCTACTTTTAATCCGCTGGTACGGCATTTTATGTTACACATCTTCTCAAAGCCCATATCTGCTCCGAAACCGGATTCGGTCACCACATAGTCAGCTAACTTACAGGCAATCAGGTCAGCTAAAACTGAATTATTACCATGGGCGATATTGGCGAAAGGACCACAGTGCATCAGGCAGGGTCCGTGTTCTAAAGTCTGGATGAGGTTAGGTTTTAGAGCATCTTTTAGGAGTACAGTCATGGCACCTGCTGCTTTTAGGTCTTCGGCGGTTACCGGCTTGCCATCAACGGTATAGGCTACGGTCATTCTACCTAATCTTTCTCTTAAATCAAAGACATCGGTAGCTAAAGAGAGGATAGCCATAACTTCCGAGGCTACGGTGATATCATAACCGCTCTCCCGGGGGATACCATTAACCCTTCCTCCTAAACCGATAACAATATGACGCAGTGCTCTATCAGAGATATCTACTACCCGGTTGATATTGATATTGTGGATATCTATCCCCAGTCTGTTTTTTTTCTGCAGGTGGGTATCTAACATAGCACAGAGTAAGTTATTGGCTGCCCCCACCGCATGAATATCTCCGGTAAAGTGAAGGTTTAAGTCTTCCATGGGAACTACCTGGGAATATCCTCCCCCTGCTGCTCCTCCTTTAATCCCGAAGACCGGACCCATCGAGGGTTCACGCAGGGTGTTAAATACTTTCTTGCCGATCTTAGCCAGACCCTGGCCTAATCCGATGGTAGTTACGGTCTTACCTTCGCCCAAAGGGGTAGGGGTAACGGCAGTTACCACTATATATTTACCCTGAGGTCTATCTTTTAGTCTCTTTAGGATATCGGGAGAGACCTTGGCCTTATATTTACCGTAGAGGTCTAATTCATCTTCTTTTATCCCGATAGATGCAGCAATTTCAGTGATCGGTTTCAATTTAGCTTCTTGGGCTATTTGTAAATCTGATTTCATTTGGTTGCCTCCTTGTTTTTATTTTTACTATTTTATTTTAAAATAAAAAAAGACAGAACGGAAATATTCAAAGATTATTTCTGCTCTGTCTTTTTACCTGAGAGATTTTTTCCATTATTGATAAATAATGAAAAATTACACCTTCGGTGTTTATTAAAAAACTTTCCAGAGTTCTGTCCAGTAAGGGTCCTTTTGCCTGAGAGTTTAAATGTATCATACATCGTGCCCCTTCGGCTCCTTTTCTAAAGAAGAAAAGATTTCTCCCCTTACTTTCATACAGATTACTATATTTGGTTGGGAGAACTTATTATTTGCTATAGTAAAATTTAAATATATTTATAATTATATTACTATATACTACATAAATTTAAAAAACCCTTTTTTTTTGAAAAAATATTTTAAAAATTATTAATTGTTATGGTTACTAATTAAAGATATGTTATAATTGTTAATGTGAATAATTTAATTGTATAGGAATTTACTTTTTACGTAAGCTCTAATTAGCATATAGTATATAACGAAAAACGAAAAGCGCAAAATGTAAAGCCAT
>DAOUWX010000116.1 GCA_030666935.1 Atribacterota bacterium
AATTCGTATCTCGTATCTCGTGAATCGTATCTCGTTAAGATAGTTAACCGGTTAGCCAGTTTGCCGGTTACCCGGTTGAAGAATTAAAATCAAGTTGGTTAACTGCTTCAATTAACTCTCATCTTGCAACTGAGAACTTGTAACTCGTAACTTGTAACATATGTTTTAACTGGTTAACTGGCAAACAGGGTAACTGGTTAACTTATTCTCTTTTCACTAAATACTAAATACTATTCACTAACGACTATTTTAAAAAGGGTTTCTGGTAAGAGCGTTTTTTAAAACTTCATCTATATTATTTACCATAATAAATTTTAATCTTTTTTTAATATTACCGGGTAAATCTTCTAAATTCTTGATATTATCTTTAGGGATTATAATAGTTTTAATACCAGATTGATAGGCAGCAAGTATTTTTTCCTTTAACCCTCCGACTGGTAAAACCTTACCTCGTAGTGTAATTTCACCGGTCATAGCAACATCTTTTCGAATCGGAATATCTGTAAGTGAAGAAATTAAGGAAGTAGCCATGGTTATACCGGCAGACGGACCATCCTTGGGAATCGCTCCTTCTGGAATATGAACATGAATATCACAATTTTCGTAAAACTTATTATCTATCTTAAATTTTGTTGCTCGAGAACGAGCATAAGTTAAGGCAGCTTTCCCTGATTCTTGCATAACATCTCCAAGTTGTCCGGTAAGGGTTAATTTTCCTTTTCCTGGCATTACTATAGTTTCTACTGATAATATCTCCCCGCCAATTTCAGTCCAGGCTAAACCTGTTGCTAAACCAACGACATCTTCTTTTCCAATTTTATCAATTTTGTATTTAGGTACGCCCAAATAATTTTTTAAGTTTTTTAGTGAGATTCTAACACTTTTATTATTATTCTTTTTAAAATATACTATATTTAAAGCAACCTTTCTACACATAGATGATATTTCTTTTTCCAAACTTCTTACTCCTGCTTCATGAGTATATTCCTTGATTATTTTTTTCATGGCCTTTTCTGATATTTCTATATTTTCTTTTTTAAAGCCATGGTTTTTTAATTGTTTAGGTAATAAAAATAACTGGGCAATTTGTAATTTTTCATATTCAGTATAACCAGGAATATTAATTATTTCCATCCTATCTCTTAAGGAGTAAGGTATTTCATCTTCATTATTAGCTGTAGTGATAAACATCACTTCGGAAAGATCAAAGGGCACTTCTAAATAATGGTCTCTAAAAGTATTGTTTTGTTCAGGGTCCAATACTTCTAAAAGGGCAGAAGCAGGGTCACCTCTAAAATCCACACTCATTTTATCAATTTCATCCAACAAAAAAACAGGATTCTTAGATTTTGCGTTAACAATTCCTTGAACAATTCTTCCCGGCATAGAACCTATATAAGTTTTTCTGTGTCCGCGTATCTCCGCTTCATCCCGTACACCTCCCAAAGAAGCTCTTATAAATTTTCTATTCATTGCCCGGGCTATTGATTTCGCCAATGATGTCTTGCCTACTCCCGGAGGACCTATTAAACATAGGATTGTTCCTATATGTTTATTGCTCAATTTTTTCACTGCTAAATATTCTAAAATTCTTTCTTTGATATCTAATAAACCATAATGGTCCTCATCTAATATTTTTTTTACTACTTTTATATCTATTTTCTCTTTAGTTTTTTTATTCCAGGGTAGGGATATGATCCATTCTAAATAATTTATTATTACCCCACTCTCGGCAGATAAAAAAGGTATTTTTTCTAAACGATTTGTTTCTTTAATACACTTCCCTTCCACTTCTTGATTAAGTTTTAAAGAAACTATTTTCTCTTTGAATTCATCAGCTTCTGAAATATTTTCTTCATTATCTCCTAATTCTTTTTGTATTTCTTTTAATTGCTCTTTTAGATAATAATCTTTTTGGTAATTTTCTAAATTTACCTCTACTCTTTCTTGTATCTTTTTTTCTAATTCCAAAATACTTATCTCTTTCTTTAATATAACAATTAATTTCTCCAGTCTTTCCAAAGGGTTAATTGTTTCCAATAAATATTGTTTTTCCTTAACCTTTAAAATTATATTTGAAGCGATTATATCAGCTAATTTATCTGGTTTTTCAATATTTTTTATGGATAGCATCGTTTCTGTAGGTAATTTATTGTTTAATTTTAAATATTGTTCAAATCTGTTGGTTGCCAATCTCATCAATGCTTCTATTTTTAAATTTTTACCGTTTTTAACTTTTATTTTTTCCACTTCTACTTTAAGATAATTATTATATTCCTCTGTATTTTTAATTTTTGCTTTACCTATCCCTTCAACTAATATTTTTATAGTATCATCGGGTAGTTTATAAATTTGTATTATCTTAGCAATTGTTCCGATCGAATATATATCTTCCGCTTTTGGTTTTTCTACCTCTGGGTCTCTCTGAGCTGCAATAAATATTAAGCTTTTTAAATTTATGGCTTCTTCTAAAGCATTAATAGATTGTTCTCTCCCAACAAAAAGAGGAATAATCATATTGGGAAAAACCACTAATTCTCTTAATGGTAATAAAGGTAATAGGTTTTTATCTAAATTATTTATATTTTTGTTATTCATGTAGAATATTCAAACTCTCCTTTTTTATTCGTATATAGTATCGCTCATTAGTTATCTAGTTACCCTGTTTGCCAGTTAACCAGTTAAACAACAAGGGATATAATGTGTATCATGTAATAATTAACGTATGGTAAGCACTAGTTTTTATAATTTCTGAAATTTAAGCTCATTACTCATTACTTATTACTGTATTTTATACGCTCCACGCTCTACGCTGTACGCTATACGCTAATTCATGCTGTTTCTTTCTTTAAGGCCTTTTTAAATCTTTCTATTTCAGGTATTCTCTTGTGTTTCACAACTTCTTCGGTGATAGTGCATCTTTCAATATTTTTTTCCGAAGGTATCTGGTACATTATTTCTAATATTGAATCTTCCATAATTGAACGCAAACCCCTTGCTCCTATTTTTCTTTTTATGCTTTCTTCCACGATAGCCTCTAAAGCACCGGGGGTAAGATTAAGTTCCACGCCTTCTAATTCAAATATTTTTTTATATTGTTTTACTATGGCATTTTTCGGATGGGTTAATATTTTTATTAATGCATCTTTATTTAAAACTTCTAAGGTAGAAACTATATGCAATCTTCCTACTAATTCAGGAATTAAACCATACTTTATAAGATCTTCCGGTAAAACATTTTCCATTAATTTATAATTTCTTTCTTTATTGTTTTTACTTTTTATGTCTGCTTTAAATCCGATATTATTTTTACCCATCCGGTAATTTATTATATTTTCTAACCCCTCAAAAGTTCCCCCACAAATAAACAATATTTCCTTGGTATCTACCTGAATATTCTTTTCTTGCGGGTGTTTTCTCCCTCCTTGAGGTGGTACGCTTGCAACCGTACCTTCTATAATTTTTAAAAGAGCCTGCTGTACACCTTCCCCTGACACATCTCTGGTTATAGAGGGATTCTCAGATTTACGGGCTATTTTATCAATTTCGTCTATATAAATTATTCCCTTTTGAGCCAAATCTATATTGTTGTCTGCTACCCTTAGCAAATTTAATAAAATATTTTCTACATCATCACCTACATATCCCGCTTCAGTTAAAGTTGTAGCATCAGCAATAACAAATGGTACATTTAGTTTTTTAGCTAAAGTCTTTGCTAATAGGGTTTTTCCACACCCGGTAGGACCTATTAGCAGGATATTACTCTTTTCTAATTCTATCTCTTCCTTTTTCTTATTCATTTTTTTATCTTTTTTGTCTAATTTATCATTATTATTACTTTTGATTCTTTTGTAATGGTTGTATACAGCAACTGAAAGTATTTTTTTTGCCTTATCCTGTCCCACTATATATTCATCTAAAAAACTTTTAATTTCTTTAGGGGAAGGGACATCTCTTAAATCAAATGGCCCGTCTTCTCTCTTCCTTCTATCTAATATAATATCATTACATACCTTAATACACTCATCACATATACAAACACCAGGACCTGCAACTATTTTATATACTTCTTCTTGAGTTTTACCACAAAACGAACAATTCACTATTTTCCAACTCCTCTCTTCCCGTATCTCAGATTAGTTATCCAGTTACCCGGCTAACCAGTTTGCCAGTTAAAATACAAGTTACAAGTGTTTGTAATTGACCGACTGACCAATTTACCAATTGTCCAATTGATTCAGTCTACCAGTCTATCGATCAATTTAGCTCACCAGCTAACTAGTTAACCATCTTTACTATATACGATATACTATATACTACTTTATCTTCTATCTTCTTCTTTGCCTAATCCTACTCTCTAATTTTAAGTTTTAAATTTTAGTTTTGCGCTTTGCGCTTTTAGTTTTTCGCTAATCCCGCTCTCACTTCCTACTCTCACCTATACGTTCTACGCTAATTTTGCTGTACGCTATCCGCTATATTATTTTATTGCTTCCTCTCTACTTCTAATTACTTCATCAACCAATCCATATTCTTTAGATTCCTGAGCAGTCATGTAAAAATCTCTATCGGTATCTTTTTCAACCTTTCCAAATTCTTGTCCGGTATGGTGAGTTAATATTTTATTTATGGTATCTTTAATTCTTTTAAGCTCTCGAGTCTGTATCTCGATATCTGTAACCTGACCCTGCGCTCCACCTAAGGGTTGATGCACCATAATCCTTGAATTAGGTAAGGCAAATCTTTTCCCTTTTGCACCCGAAGCTAATATCAAGGCTGCACCGCTTGCAGCCATACCTATACATATGGTTGAAACATCAGATCTTATATATTGGATGGTATCATATATAGCAATGGTAGAACTTACAGAACCACCAGGGCTATTAATGTAAATATAAATATCCTTATCAGGATCAGTTGCTTCCAAAAATAATAACTGAGCAATTATAGTATTAGCTGTTACATCGTTGATTTGTGTTCCTAAAAATATTATTCTATCTTTTAATAAGCGGGAATAAATATCATAAGATCTCTCCCCTCGAGGAGTTTGTTCTACTACAATAGGGACTAAAGTCATTTGGATGTACCCTCCTTTTTAGATTTTTTTATTTTTATTTTTTTACTTAAGAAATCAATTATTTTTTCTCTTTTTATACTTTCTTTTAAGCCATCTAAATTATTATTCTTTTTAAAAGTTGCCTCTACTTTCAAAGGATTTTGTTTCATTTCTTTAGCGATTGTTTTGATTTTACTCTTGACCTCTTCTTCGATAACTTTAAGATTCTCTACTTGACTAATTTTATCTAAAATTAATTCTTGCTTTATTCTTTTTTCAGCGACAATTTCATATTCTTTTTTGACTTTTTCTTTATCAGTCTTAATACTCTTATAGTAATCATCTAAAGATAAATCTTTGGATTTTAAATCATCTTCCAAAGATTTCATCATATATTCCACTTCTCTTACAATTAATACTTTCGGTACTTTTACTTCACAAACCTCGGCAACTTTTTCTAATAATTTACGTTCATAATTATTTTTGTTGGCCATTTCCACTTGCTTCCCTAACCTATTTTTAATATCTTTCTGGAAATCATCTACAGTTTTGTAATTCCCTACTGTTTTAACAAAATCTTCATTTAATTCAGGTAATTCTTTTTCCTTTATTTCAATAATTTTAACTTTATAGGTAATTTCTTTGCCTGCTATTTTTTTATCCTTGATATCCTTGGGAACCAATACTTTTATTTCTCTTTCATCTCCAGCTGAGCATCCTAAAAGCTTTTTATTAAATTCAGGTGCCGTACTTTTTCCTAATTGAACAATCTGTTTTTCAACCTTACTTCCTTCTATTGTTTTCCCTTCAACATATCCTTCAGAATCAATTACCAGGAAATCGTTTTTCTTTGATTTGCGATCTTTCACTACATTTAATTTTGCGTGGTTTTCTTGAATTTTCCTTATTTCATTTTTTACATCACTGGTTGAAACTTTTATATCTTCTTTTTGAATACTAATTTTGTCAAAAGAACCCAGCTTTACTTCC
>DAOUWX010000029.1 GCA_030666935.1 Atribacterota bacterium
GAATCAAATCCTGAGTTTAGTAAAAATATTGCTGCTCATGTGATAAATGTTAGAGGAGCGGGAAAGTTTGATGCTAATTCCGGAAAAGAGAAATTTGACTTTAAAGTTACTTTAGCTACCGGAATTTCTAAAGATATTTGTGAATCAGTAAGATTGGGTTATCGGAATCCTGATTCGATCCACCGGGAAAATTTCGTTGAGCCAGGAGAACTGTGGATTGAAAATGGGGGAAAATACCTTTTAAAAAGAAAAATAGAAGATTAAAACGCGAAATTACTGTTAAATTTATTTTAATTTGGTATAATGTTAAAACATGCTTAGAAAAATTAATTTAACATAAAGGGGCACATATTACTAACTTGAGTCTTTAGGAATCACCGACCAAAATAAAAACAAAAAAAAGGGGGGGGTGAAAGAAAAGAAAGATTAAAGAATATCATTTAGTTTAACTAATTATTGAAGTTTGTAAAAGTTTAAAAAATATCAAGGAGGTATTAAATGAAATTTTCAAAAATAATAATTTGGGCATTATTGCTCACCTTTGTTTTAGTATTTAGTGGACAGGCTTCAGCAGCAGATGTTTTACATGCTTACACTGCTCTTGATACCAATGAAGCCAAGATTTATATTGAGGCATTTGAAAAAGATACCGGAATTAAAATGGAATGGGTCAGAATGTCAGCCGGTGAAGTTCTAACCAGATTAAGAGCAGAGGCAAACAATCCACAAGTTAGTCTCTGGTTTGGCGGACCTTCTCCCGAATACATTGCTGCTGATAATTTTGGTCTTTTAACTCCTTATGAATCTCCAGTAGGTAAAAGCTTCTTAACTCCCAGTCAAAAAGACCCGGATAATATGTGGACCGGTTTTTATTTTGGGGGCATAGCTTTTGCCAGTAATACCGAATTATTTAAAGAGATGGGAATGGAATACCCCACTTCCTGGGCAGATTTATTAAAACCTGAATTTGAAGGAAAGATATCTATAGCCTATCCTTATACTTCAGGAACTTCCTATACTGTTTTATCTACTTTAGTACAATTGATGGGAGAAGACGAGGCCTTTGATTATTGGGAAAAACTGAATGAAAATATCCATCACTATAATAAATCAGGTTCTGCCTGTGTTACACAGGTTGGTCTTGGTGAAGTAGCAATAGGCCTTTCCTTTTCTCATGATGTTGTAAAGAAGGGTCCGGCTGCTGGTTATCCCGTTGCATTAACCTTTCCTTCAGAGGGAACCGGTTATGAAATCGGAGCAATGGCTTTAATTAAAGGTGGTAAGGAACCTGAGTTGGCTAAAAAATTTATTGACTGGATGTTATCTGCAGATGCTCAAGAATTAATGAAAGCCTGGTTTAGAATACCTTTAAATCCGGAAGCTGAGATTGTTGAAGGTGCAGTTCCCGCTTCAGAGATTGATTTGATTGAATTTGATGCAGTTTGGGCAGGAAATAACAAAGAAAGACTAATTGAAATATGGAGAGATAGAATAGGCCAATAAAAATCAAAAATAACCCTGCGGGAGGGTTTTACCCTCCCGCAGGGAATAAAAATTGGGTTATCTTATAATAAAATATGAATAG
Source organism: Atribacterota bacterium (assembly GCA_030666935.1). GTDB lineage: Bacteria > Atribacterota > Phoenicimicrobiia > Phoenicimicrobiales > Phoenicimicrobiaceae > Sediminicultor. The sequence continues at coordinate 1,586 of DAOUWX010000029.1, forward strand.
TATTACTTTGTATTTTAAAAAAACCAAGATTGACATTAAGAAACTATTAAAAGAACCGTTATTATTAAGTGTTATAACTTTGATTGGAATTTCGCTTTTTTTATTTGTAATACTTCCCTTGTATAAGATATTTCAGATCAGTCTCGTTGAAGACGGCAATTTTACTTTGGCTACTTTCTGGAAATTATTAAGCAAGAGTTATAATCGACGTCCATTATTTAATAGTCTTAAATTGGGAGCGACTGTTTCTTTTTTAGGAACCGCCATCGGATTTATTTTTGCCTATGCCATCACCAGAGTGGAAATACCTTTTAAAAAATTTTTTAGGGTAGTTGCCACCTTCCCTATAGTATCACCACCTTTTGTAATTTCTTTAGCAGCAATTATGTTATTCGGAAACAATGGATTGATCACTAAACATTTATTTAATGGATATTTTAATTTTGAAATTTATGGATTTAACGGATTAGTATTAGTAGAAACTCTGGCATATTTTCCCACCGCCTTTTTAACCCTTTTTGGGGTGTTGCAGGCAATAGATCCGGCTTTAGAAGATGCCGCTTTGGATTTAGGTGCTTCTAAGGGCAAAGTTTTCAGGACTATTACCCTCCCTCTGGCCACTCCGGGGATTGCCAGTGCCTTGCTTTTAGTATTTACTCAATCACTGGCTGATTTTGGAAATCCTATGATTATTTCCGGAAATTATTCAGTACTTTCGGTGCAGGCTTATTTAAGAATAACCGGTATGTATGACTTAGAGGGAGGAGCAGCCCTGGCCCTCTTGCTTTTAATCCCTTCCTTGATTGCCTTTTTCTTACAAAAATATTGGGTTAGTAAGAAGTCTTACGTTACTGTTACCGGTAAACCGACTGCTGGACGGATAAAAACAGATGAACCGATAATTAAATACTCAGTATTATGGATATGTTTCTTTTTAACCGGGGTGATATTGTTATTTTATGGAATGGTTATCGGGGGTTCGTTTGTGAAAGTCTGGGGAGCGAATAATGCTTTGACTTTAGATAATTATCGGCATGTTTTTACAGTCGGTTGGGAATTTATCAAGGATACTCTGCTTTTATCTTCTATTGCTACTCCCATTTCCGGGATTTTAGGAATGATTATTGCTTTTTTAGTAGTAAGAAAAAAATTCCCCGGCAAGGGTTTAATGGAGGTAGTTTCCCTGCTCAGTTTTGCGGTTCCCGGAACAGTTGTGGGTATCGGTTATATCCTCGCCTTTAATCAACGTCCTTTAATTTTAACCGGAACTGCTTCCATAATAATTATTTTATTTATTTTTCGAAGGATTCCCGTAGGTATTAGGGCAGGGATTGCCGAGTTACAGCAGATTGACCCTTATATTGAAGAAGCTTCCACAGATTTAGGAGCAAGTAGTGCAGCTACTTTTAGAAAAATTACCCTTCCTATGATAACTCCGGCATTTTTCTCCGGATTAGCCTTTTCTTTTGTTAAATGTATGACCGCTATTAGCGCAATTATCTTTGTAGTATCAGGGAAGTGGAACCTAATTACCGTGGCAATCCTGGGTTCAGTTGAAAATGCAGATCTTTCCCAGGCTGCTGCTTTTTCCATAACCATTATTATATTTATTTTATTAGCCCTTGGTTTAATACAAGTTTTAGTGGATAGAATAGCCCAGGGGAAAAGAATTACTTTACAGTAATTGGAGTTGAAAAAAAATGAACCAAGTTTATTTAGAATTAAGAAACGTGACTAAAGAATTTACCAGCCCCTTCGAGGAAGAAAGGATTGTTGCAGTAAATAAGGTTGATCTCAAGATAAATAAAGGGGAAATGATTACCCTTTTAGGTCCCTCGGGCTGTGGTAAGACTACAACCTTGAGAATGATTGGGGGGTTTGAAGATGTAACCGAGGGCGAAATATATCTTGATGGAGTAAAAATAAATGATATCCCGGCTAATAAAAGGGAAACCATTATGGTATTTCAGAGCTATGCTCTTTTCCCCCATATGAATATTTATCAGAATATAAGCTATGGCCTTGAAATAAAGGGACTCCCAAAGCAAGAAATAAAAGAAAAAGTCCGGAAGATATTAGAATTAATTGGTCTAAAAGGAATGGAAAATCGTCCGGTGGCTCAAATTTCTGGAGGTCAACAGCAGAGAGTAGCTCTCGCCCGGGCAATAGTAAATGAACCCAAGGTGTTATTATTTGATGAACCTTTATCTAATTTAGATGCTAAATTAAGGGTAAAGATGAGAACTGAAATCAGAAAATTGCAGAAGAAATTGGATATAACCTCTATTTACGTAACACACGATCAAGAGGAAGCAATGAGCTTATCTGACAAGATTGTAGTAATGAATCTGGGAAGAATTGAACAGCTGGGGACGCCTGAAGAAATTTATGCTCAACCCAGGAATAAATTTGTAGCCGATTTTATCGGAAAACAGACTAATTTTTTAAATGGGAAAGTAATTGAAAGCAGTAATAGTGAAGTAGATGTAGAAGTCTGGAATAAGATGTTTACCTTTAAAGGATTTCCTGAATTTTCTAAAGGAGATGAGGTTATGTTGGTTGTCAGGCCGGAGATGATCGATTTATTACCTGAAAGTAAAGGCGTTTTTTCCGGAGAGGTAAAATTGGTAACCTATTTAGGCTTAGAAGTTATTTATGAAGTGGAATCAAATAAAGAAAACCTTACTGTTCAGATTTCTAATCCACTTAAACACGGCATACATAAAGAAGGAGAAAAGGTTTCTTTAGGATTTGATACAAAAAATATCTATTTGATTAAAACATAATAACTTGCTAAATCCAGGTATATTCTGCGTAATCTTCTTAATCGGTGTAATCTATTTATAATCTGTGTGATCAACCACAAAAGAGGAAGTTGATTAAATGATGAAAAATGTAATTATCGCCCAATCGGGCGGGCCCACCTCGGTAATAAATAACAGTATCAGGGGAGCGATTGATGAATTAATTCTCTCTAAAAAAATTGATAAGATATATGGAGCAAAAATGGGTATTCTTGGAGCTTTACAAGAAGAGCTGATAGATATCTCTGCTCAAGGGCTTCACCAAATAGCTTTATTAGCGGAAACTCCTTCAGCCGGTACAATTGGCAGCTGCCGATATAAAATAAAAAATGATGAGGATTTAGTTCGTATTGTTGAGGTCTTCAAAAAACATAATGTGGGATATTTCTTTTATTGCGGAGGAGGGGACTCTATGGATACAGCTAATAAAATAAATGAATTAGCTAAGCAAAATAATTTAAAGCTGATTTGTACCGGTATCCCCAAGACTATCGATAATGACGTAGGAGGACCATTGAAAACTGATGGAACATTCGCAATATGTGATCATGACCCGGGATATGGGAGCGTAGCTCGTAATTTAGCTATTAATATACTGGAAGCAAATGAGGAGAACAAGGCTAGTTACACCAGTGATCCTGTTTTAGTAGTCGGAGTAATGGGGAGAAAGATTGGTTTTATTCCGGCAGCAGCAAGGCTGGCTGATCGAAAAAGAGAAATACCTTTACTAATAATTTTACCAGAATCTTTGTCTATAGATGATTATCAAGGTAATTTAGAATTTATTACCGAAAAAGTTAATGAAAAATTAATAAAACAGAGAAGATGTATAGTGGTTATCGGAGAAGGAGTAAATGTAGGGGATTTGGGAATACTGCGAGATAGTTTTGGTCATGCCCAATTTAGCGCTTCTGAAGAGACCGTAGAACAGGCACTTACTAATTACCTTAACGGAATAGATATGAAAGATAGCCAGGGAAGAGCGCAAAGTAGATTGATAATTAGAGGAATAGCGCGCTCGGAAAGACCGGGCACCCGTCAGAGAAGAGAGATTGCTTATGTATCGGAAACTGATAGAGGAGAAGCTTATCAGGTGGGAGCACATGCAGCCCAAATTGCTTTATCCGGAGAAAATGGTTTTATGTCAACTATAATCAGAAAACCTGGGAGAATTTATAAAATTAACTATGACAAAGTGCCCCTGGATGTTGTGGCAAACTCAGAAAGGAAGTTCCCCCAGGAGTGGATTAGTGGAGATAGGGTAGATGTAACCGATGAATTTATTGAATGGGCCTTACCTCTTATTGGAACTCCACTCCCTCGATTTGCGAAATTTAAAGAGATTTATATTCCTAAAAAATGCAGAGAATATATACCGGTGGAGTATAGAAGTAAGTAATCAGTAATAAGTGATGAGTGATGTGTAATAAGAAATATGATTTCTTATCTCTTTTCTCATTATTCCTTACTTTTTACCTATTACTGATCACTCATTACTCATCACTAGTTACTAGTACAAGGAAGGAGAAAAAGAATGGCCTTGCCCAGACTTACAGAAAAGCAGCTAAAGGAAGATCCGGAACAACAGTTAAGAAAATTTAGTAGGACTAAAGATTTTTTAATAGCCATTGATACCGATGGTTGTGTTACCGACAATATGAATGGAAAACAGATGTTAATTTTTCACCCCCAATTTATGGAATTTTATCAGTTGTGGAAGATTGAATCTTATTTTAGAGAAATTGCTGAATATTACAATCTTTTTTCTGTGGATAGAGGTTGCAATAGATTTATAGCTATTCAGCTTACCCTTACCGCTCTTCAGAACAGAAAAGATGTTCAACAAATTTTACAGGAAAGGCATATAAAATTACCTAATATAAAACCTCTAAACAAGTATATTACCTATACCAAGGAGAATAAGTTAGGTTTGGGAAATCCGAGTTTGGAAGAATTTCTCAATCTAAATTCTAAAGATTTAGTTATATATAAACTTTTAGGATGGAGTGAGGCAGTAAACCGAATGTTTCCTCATATTTCTGCCAAGATTCCTCCTTTTGACAAAGTTAAAGAATGTTTAAAATTAATGGCTCAACATACGGATATATTAATTGTTTCTAAGACTCCCTATACAGATTTAGCAAATTACTGGGAAGCTCAGGGAATTGCTCAATATGTTCAGATTATTGCCGGCCAGGAGATGGGTTCGAAGGGACATCATATTGAAGTAGCTAAAAAGGCCGGTAAATATAAAGATGATCAGGTATTAATGATCGGTGATGGAGGAGGAGATTTAAAAGCGGTAAAAGAAAATAACGGATTATTTTACCCTACTCCACCTGGCCAGGAACAGGAAGCCTGGAATAATTTTCCGGAAGCATTTCAACGATTTATTGAAAGAAGATATAAAGGGGAGTTTGAAGATAAGCTTTTAGGGGCATTTAAAAAATCGCTCCTTACTTCTCCTCCCTGGCAGAAAGGTGGTTATGACCACATAAGATCTTATAGGGAAAAACAAGGGATAAGAAAAGCTTTATACAGTAAATTAAATCCTCAAGGGAGACTTCTTGTTTTGTAAATAGCATTCATCTTCTGTATTTACTCTGAACAAGATTATTAACCTCTTTCATTGTCCTTTGGAAAGGACCTTCTGCTTCCATCTTTAAGCTGGTTACAGCAGCTGCCCAGGTAGTTGCTTCTTGAGGAGAAGCATTTAATCGTTTGGCAGTATAAGAGGCAATGCAGGTATCTCCCCGACCGCTTCTTCCTATGATTTCTTTAGGCAAGAATTTTTCTTCGTAAAAATTGCCATCGGCATAAACCAAAAGGCCATCGCGGTGAGTTATTACTACTTCTTGAGGGCCTAAGTCGTGTATTTTTTGGGCAGCTTTACGAAGGTCAGATTCACCGAGCAACATTTCTGCTTCTACCGCGTCAGTTTTTAATATATCCAAGCGAGCAAGTACGGAATCTTTTTCCGGCCATTCCTTTGGAACCAATTTACCATTTTCGTTTACTCGGATAAAGCTTTGTACATCAGCCGCCAGGATACTTTCTTTTTTTGCTAATTCTTCAATAACTTCCAAACTGACTTCGCCTCGCATAGAAGCACCTACAACAATCGCCCTAGCTTGAATGCTTTCTACTTCAGTTAGTGTGAAAGGACCTGCTGAGCTGGTTACATATATGACCCGTTCATCAACATTGGAAGTGGGATATTCCAGACGCAGACAAGTAGACTGAGGAGAGATATGTGCAAATACATCAATACCTAAACCCTTAAGTTTTTCTACTACATGAAAATCTTCTTTTGCTAGACTGGTAATTGCTGCTACTTTTAATCCCATTCTCGCAGCAACATTGGCACCGTAATTAAAAGCTCCTCCATCAACAATTCTGGTGCCCGAAGCTGATACAACTGTATCTTTAGTGTAATGTCCGATAAAGGCAATATCATAGAATTTAGCAGTACTTTCCATTTAATCATCTCCAATATAAAGCTAATTAATCTAATAATTTTATTTTCTTTGTCCAGTTATTATAGCAAAGAGTAAAGCGGAAAAGCAATCTCTTAAATGTTATGTTAAATTTGACCTATACGTACAAGTATGATATATAATAGATAGGTGTTTTCATTTAGGATTTATTAAATATCTCAAAGGGGAAAATTTTTATGGAGAATAAAAACGAAAAAGTGGAAAAATTTATCCGGATAGGAGAATTAGCAAAAAAAACGAGGGTTACTCCCCGAACGATTAAACATTATGAGGATAAGGGGCTTCTGAAACCTTTTAAAAAAACTCAAGGCGGTTTCAGATTGTATCAAAATGATAAAGTGAAATTAGTTGAAAGAATTAGACAATTAAAAAAAGCTGGTTTTTCCTTAAGAGAAGTGAAAGAGATGGAAGAAATAAATGGGATTGTGGAGGAAAATATTTTTGAAAAAGTAGATGATAACGAATTAAATAAGATGATTAAATTTTTACAGTCTCAATTAATAAAAACAGAAGAGAGATTAAACGAGACAATTAAAGTGAAGAAAGGATTAGAAAAGATAATAGAATTTTTAAAGAAACAAAAAAGAACATAGAAGAGTAAGAGGTAATAAATTCGAAAAGGAAGGGGAAAAACTGGAAAAATAATTAGCTAAATAGGGGGGATGAATAATGAAGTCTCCAGAATTTATTTCTATTGGTCATGTAACTTATGACATTTATCCCGGAGAAAGATTAATTGGTGGTTCAGCGGTCTATTCTTCTCTTACCGCTTGTAAACTTGGTCTATCTACTGGAATAATTACCAGTAGAGGATCAGACTTTTCTTGTGATGGTTTATTGAAGGGAATTAATATTACCGGTTCTTTATCTCCTCATACTACTACTTTTTGCAATTCCTATTATCAAGGAAAAAGAAAACAGACTATTAATGAGATAGCAAATAGTATAAAAAAAGCACAAATTCCCCCAGGGTGGCATAAGGCGAAAATTGTGCATATTTGTCCGGTAGCTGATGAAGTTGACCAGGAAATATTCACCCTTTTTAAAGATAGTTTAGTTTGTTTAACTCCGCAGGGTTTAATGAGAAGATGGGATGAGAAAGGTCGGGTTTATCCTAAGAAATGGATACCTATTTTTAAACTTTCCTCCCAGGTAGATGTATTGATATTTAGTGAAGAAGATATTGCAACTTTTCCCGAAGTGTTGGAAGAATATAAGTCTTTAATAAATATAGTAATTCTTACCCGAGGAGCAGAAGGATCGATTTTATATTGGAGAGGTAAAGAATTTATCTTTTCAGCTTTTAAAACTGAAGAAAAAGACCCGACCGGGGCAGGAGATGTTTTTGCAGCTGCCTTTTTAATAAAATACTATCAAACAGATGATCCTATAGAATCATCGCGGTTTGCTAATTGTGTTGCTTCTTTTGCAGTAGAGGAAAAAGGGACAGCTGGGATATCTGATTTTGACAGAATTATTAGAAGAGCTTCTTTGATGGGAATTAATCTTTAAGTGAAAAAAAGGGAGAAAAAAAAGTAAAATTGTACTACGAGTATTAAGAATTAAATTTAATAGGCAATACTATTTTAGCATCCTTATAAAAAAAGAGATGATTAGAAATGAAATGTCTGATAATTGCTGCAGGAGAAGGAAGTAGATTGTCCCATAAGGGCGACTCCAAACCTCTCGTTCCCCTTTTAGAATTACCCCTTATTGAACGAGTTATATTAAATGCAAATAGAACGGGAATTAGCGATTTCTTCATAGTAACTGGCTATAACGGAGAAAAATTGCGAAAACACTTAAATCAATTTAGCCAGGATAAAAATTTAAAAATATCCTATTTTCAAAATAACCAATGGAAAAAAGAAAATGGACTCTCCGTTCTTGCGGCAAAAGAGAAAATAAATGAAAATTTTATCCTATTGATGAGTGACCACATCTTTGACAAATCTATACTAGAAGATTTAATGCAGGAGAAGGTTGTTTATGGAGAAATTATACTGGCAGTAGATTATAAACTTAAGAATAAAACTGTTGATGTTGATGATGTTACCAAAGTTTTAGTTGATGATAAAGGAAGAATTGTAAATATTGGAAAGAATATTAAAAAATATAATGCTTATGATACCGGAATATTTCTTTGTTCACCGGCAATATTTGAGGCTTTAGAAGAAAGCTCAGACAATGGTGATACCAGTTTTTCAGCAGGAATAAAAATAATTGCCAAACAGAGAAAGGCAAGAGTATTTGACATCAAAGGGAAATATTGGATTGATGTAGATGATGAAAACGCATTTAAGAAGGCAGAAAATATTCTTTTAGCTAATTTAAAAAAAGTGTCTGATGGTCCCGTATCCAGATATCTAAACCGTCCAATCTCCATTAGAATTTCAAAATATCTCTTGAAAACAAATATTACTCCGAACCAGATCTCTTTATTTTCTTTCATTTTTTCTATAGTGGGCGCACTTTTTTTCTTTTTTGGGGGATATGTTAATTTGTTAATCGGCGGAATATTAGCACAAATGGCCTCTATTATTGATGGTTGTGATGGAGAGATTGCCCGCTTAAAGTTTCAAACATCCGAGTTTGGAGGGTGGTATGATGCGGTCTTAGACCGTTATGCAGATGCATTTCTTCTTTTTGGTTTAACTTATTATGTATATTTTTTAGGAGAAAATTTATTATGTCTATTTATAGGATTTTTGGCTATCATCGGTGCTTTTATGAATAGCTATACTGCTGATAAATACGATGGATTGATGAAAAAAAATCTTACTCCCGGAAAACATTACTTTAGAATAGGCCGTGATGTTCGAATAGGTATTATATTTATAGGGATCTTAATAAATCAACCATCTTTAATTTTGTTTATTATTGCTTTTTTGATGAATGCAGAGAATATAAGAAGAATACTAATTTTTTATAAAAGTAAGTAAAATTTCTTATTCCCCATATAAATAAACTAAAACTACTAGCAATAACCACAAATTAAAGAAAATCTCTCCTTTCTCCAAGCACCATTATTAAAAAGATAGATCATTATTATTACAATTTAAATTATTTCCTCTTAAATGAAGCTAATATATTTAAAAATTATGCCCCCTCTTAAAAATTCCCAATTGTTTTATGATGGCAATTAAAAATAAATTTAGTATAATGGGAGTAGAAAGATGTAAATGGTAAAAACTAATAAGAATAATAAGAAGAGGTTTAATGAATTATATAATTAATCGTAATAAAAAATTATTTTATTATTTTGGAATAGTTATTATTTTTTTAGTAATTTCGATATATCAATCAGGATTTTATCCTGATATGGTAATTGAAGTTTCCGCTCAGTCAAATACTAATGAGATTTGTGACGACTCCAATTCGGAAGAAGATTCCCCATGGATGATCGGGCCCTGGGTAAAATATCCTCAAAATCCTATATTAACTGCCGGAGATTATGAATGGGAATCTAAAAATGTTCTAAATCCGACTGCTTTAGTTAAAGATGGTAAAGTTTATTTATTTTACCGAGCTCAAAATAATAAGAGGATTTCTTGTATTGGCTTAGCCATTAGCGAAGATGGCTATAACTTTGAAAAACAGAGCGAGCCCGTTTTGGTTCCTACTGAAAAATACGAGTTTGCTGGGGCAGAAGATCCGAGAATTGTAGAAATTGACGGAATATATTATATGACTTATACAGGATGGATTTACCATACAAATTACTTGTGTTTAGCTGTATCAAAAGATTTTATCTATTGGGAAAAAAAAGGAAAAATATTACCTGATTGGCCAATGGCAAGTAAATCAGGAGCGATTGTTCCTAAAAAAATTAACGGTAAATACTATATGTATTTTGGAGATTCAGATATATTTATCGCTACTTCAGAAAATTTGATCGACTGGGAACCTGAAATAAAACCGGTGCTTAATAGAAGATTTAGGAAAAAAGATAATGGAGAAAGGTATTTTGATTCTTTATTAGTAGAACCAGGGCCAACCCCTATTATCACCGAACAGGGAATATTATTAATCTACAATGGTGCAAATTTCTCTAAAGAGTATGCGACCGGAGAGGTACTTTTTTCCTTGGAAGATCCAAGAGTAGTCTTAAGGAGAACAGATATGCCAATTCTTGAGGTAGATAATATATTGGAAGAAAAAGGGGAAGTAAATAATGTAGTTTTTTCCGAGGGTTTAGTGCGGTTTAAAGGTAAGTGGTTTCTATATTTTGGCATGGGTGATTCCAGAATTGGTGTTGCAGTGGCTGATTTAAAGCTTGTTCAGTAGATAGGAAAATATAATTTGCATTTTTTTATTTTATGTAGTATTATTTATAATAGACTTAAACGTTAAAGCAATCCTTAAATTTTAAATACTTTATAATTAAAAGTATATTTTTTTAATTAATTACTTAAACGTTAAAGGAGAAACCCCCCCTCGATGAGTTCTAACATTAAAGATATTGCTAAAAAATTAGGAATTTCCGCCGCAGCAGTTTCCAAAGCTTTAAATAATAGAAAAGATATAAGTGAAAAGCTTAAAAGAAAGGTTCGTAAAGCAGCAAAAGAATTAAACTATACCCCTAATTCAATTGCAAGAAGATTAGTAACCAATAAAAGCAATACAATTGGTGTGTTTATATTTAGCAGACAGGAACATACTTTCAGCAAAGATTTAGGTTTACAGTTTTTGGGTGGAATCTTAGAAGAAGCCAATAAGAACAATTATGACATCGTTCTTTTTTCAATTGATAGTGACCTTTTAAACGAAAAATCATATATAGAATTATGCAAGGAGCGAAGAGCTGAAGGAGCAATATTCACCGGCTTACGATTAGACGACCCCCATATCAAGAAAATTAAAAATTCTACTTTCCCTATTTCAATTATCGATACCTATATAGAAGGTGAAAATGTTAATTTTGTTAGCACAGATAACAAAATAGGCGTTCGGTTAGCCTTAGATTATTTATGGAAACTCGGTCATCGTAAAATAGCTATGATTAATGGTCATAAACATGCTCAGGTTTCCTGGGATAGATTAAAGGCTTATCGAGATTATTTGAAAGAAAGAGAAGTTTATGATGAAAGATTGGTTTTTACAGGGGATTTTACCGAAGAAAGTGGCTGTCAATGTGCAGAAAAGATAATGAGGTTAGAAAGGCTACCAACTGCGATTTTCATTGCCAGTGATTTGATGGCATTGGGGGCTATAAAAGCTTTTAAAGAAAGTGGTTTTAATTTGCCCAAGGA
>DAOUWX010000345.1 GCA_030666935.1 Atribacterota bacterium
ACTACTCTTTTAGCAATCGGCTGGGCAGCAGTTAAACCCGGAGATTCAATACCGATCAGGTTGATAAAATTGTCGACTGTATCACTTTCCTCTATTACAAAATCCCAAAACCCACCTTCAGAAGAAGGGGCCTGTTTGGCTCGGAGGCCGGAATAACTGCGGATGATATATCCGGGAGAAATTAAAGGTAAAAATTCACGGGCTTCAGCAGAGAGCATTTTCATTGCTTTAAAAGTTACAGAAAGATTGTCCTTTTTTTTAATATATTCATTACTCGGTCCTATCAGGATATTACCATCAATAGTGGGGGTAAGATGAATTCCTAAACCTCCGGCCCCAATTTGAGGAACAGGATAGACCAAATGATTTATCATCCAGGAAACATTTTTATCTAATATATGGTATTCACCCCGGCAGGGATAGAGACGGTATTTTTTTATTCCTACCATTCGGGCAATTTTATCGGCATAGAGCCCAGCACTATTGATTACATAAGAAGAAGTAAATTCTCTTTTATTAGTTTTAATTCTTAAATGAGAATTGTTTAATCTGGTAATGCTTTTCACTTCGGTATTTAGAAATAAGGAAACACCGTTATCAATGGCATTTTCAGCCAGAGCAATAGTTAATAGATAAGGAGAGGTTATAGCAGTTTCGGGAGAATAAAGAGCAGCAATTCCTTCTATATTGGGTTCTAATCTTTTCACTTCATTAAGGTCAATAATTTGTAGGTTATCTACTCCGTTTGTATCGCCTTGCTGCTTTAATTTTTGCAAACCTTTAATCTCTTCTTTTTTTTTGGCAACTACTAATTTCCCTATCTTTTCATAAGGAACATCGAGTTGACGGCAAAGTTCTGCAAAAGATTTATTCCCTTCCACACAAAATTGAGCCATTAAAGTGCCGGGCTTATTATTAAAACCAGCGTGAACTACTCCGCTATTTCGGCAGCTTATCCCCCAACCAACATCATCTTCTTTTTCCAAAAGAGCAACATTAACTTCGTATTTAGATAATTCCCGGGCAATAGCACAACCAATTACTCCGCCACCGATAATAACCATATCATAATGATTGTTTGTTGCTTTCACTTTACTTTTTCCCTTTTAAAATAAAATGTATTAACCTTTATCGCATTTTAACTTATTCAGAAGCAGTATTCCAAGAGTTAATTTCTGCAAGCGAGGATTTTTTTGCTCTCTCTAAATGCTGAAGTAAAACTTTAATGATAAGCTCTTCATTATTCTTTTTTAAGGCTTCTATGATGGCTAAATGTTCTTTTATCGAATAAGCAAAAGTAATTCTTTTAAGAGAGATATTCCGCAACCAATGGATCTGTTCCTGGAGATTTACCAACAACTCGATAAGTTTTTTATTGCCGCAATTTTGACTAAGAAGATCATGAAATTTTTTATCCAGAGCTAAGTATTGAATACAATTTTCAGCATTAGTAAGTTTATTTATAAATTTTTTAAATCCATCTCCGACTTCTTCCAATTTCTTTATAGATATCTTTCCGATAGATTTTTTCACCGCTAAGGATTCCAGAGATTCTCTAATTTCAAAGATATTTTCTATTATTTGAGTAGTAATCTTAGAAACTGCTGCTCCTTTTCGAGGAATAATAGTAACAAATCCCTCTTTTTCCAACCTATTAAAAGCCTCTCTGATGGGAGCACGACTTATGTTCATTGCCTTGGATAATTCTTCTTCCGGTAAACGGGTACCTGGTTTTAAAGTGCCTCTTGTAATCTGAAATTTTATATTCTGGTAGACTCTGTCTTTGAGGGATAAATAGCTTCCTAAATCTTCAAAATATTTTTTCATAATTCTCCCCTTCTCTTTAAAGATTTAACCATTCTTAATTGTATTTTACCTTGTCGATTGTATATTGTCAACAATTTATTAGTATCACATATATCGCATTACGTATTGTGTAGAGAGAAAGAAAAGGCAAGAAAAGAAAAAAATAAGGGAGAGTTAGATAAGCTGACTCTCCCTTATTTTATAAAAAAGATAAAGGGTAAAAACTTTGAATTAATATAGTATAGTTAATAAATATAATTTAAAATCATTTAATATTTACTTCTTTAAGTTTTTTAACTACCTCATCTCCCACTTCGATAGTAGAAGAATCTCCTCCTAAATCATGGGATCTTACTTTTCCTTCGCTTAAGACTTTTTCCACTGCATCCTCGATAGCTTTAGCTGCTTTTGATTCTCCTAAACAGTCCAACATCATTGCCCCAGCCAGTATGGTGGCAGTAGGATTAGCAATAGATTTATCCTTATACTTGGGAGCAGAACCATGAATCGGTTCAAACATTGAAATGCCCTCTGGATTTACATTGCCTC
>DAOUWX010000286.1 GCA_030666935.1 Atribacterota bacterium
ATTTTTTCTCTTCTATTATCAAGTGAAGGAAATTCTTCTCCTTTTTCTATATCTGCTTTTTCTTTAAGATGTTTTGGAATCTCGGAAATAAATCGTGAAACACTGTTGAATAGGGTATTACCATTCAAATTTCTTCTCCAGGCGTAAGTCAAATATAACCTTTCTTTGGCTCTGGTCATCCCCACATAACACAACCTTCTTTCTTCTTCTAATTCCTCTCCACTATTTAGTGAACGAGAATGAGGAAATATGCCTTCCTCGAATCCGGTAATGAAAACCACCGGAAATTCTAAACCTTTGGCACTATGCAGGGTCATAACTGTAACTACATCCTCTTCTCCTTTGTATAGGTCAATATCTGTAATTAAAGCAATGTACTCTAAGAAGGCAGTTAAAGATCTGTCTTCGTTGTTCACTTCGAACTCTTGCACTGCCAGAATCAATTCCTTTATATTTTCAATCTTGCTTTGAGCTTTGAATTCCCCTTCTTTTTTTAGTTCATCATAATAATTAATTTTTCTTATTAGCTCTATGAGCAGTTCGCTCCCTTTGATTTCTTTTTTCTTTTCATTAAGCTCATCAACCAGGGAAGCAAATTTATTTATTGCTTCTTTCCTGTCTCCAGATATTCTTATTACTCTTAATCCCTTTTTTAAAGCCTGGTGAAAATTTAAGTTATTTTTTCTGGCTAATTCTTCTATTTTGCTTAAAGTAACCTTACCTATGCCTAATTTGGCATTACTAATAATCCTTAAAAAACTTACTCTATCTTTTTGATCATGAATAAAGCGAAGATAAGCCAGAATATCCTTTACTTCCTTTCTTTCGTAAAACCTTAATCCCCCAATTACCCGAAAAGGAATACCCTGTTTATTGAAAACCTCTTCAAAGGCTCTCGATTGCGCATTAGTCCGGTATAAAATGGCAAAATCTTTAAAAGCTTTACCTTTTTCTTTATTCAATTTTATAATTTCCTGACTTACAAATACTGCTTCATCGAGAGCGCTAACTGCTTCATAACACCTTATCTTTTCGCCGCCTTTTTTATCAGTCCATAGTTCCTTTTCCTTACGATTTCTATTATGTTTTATCAGATTCGTAGCTCCTTCTAATATAACTTTGGTAGACCGATAATTCTGTTCTAATTTAATTACTCTACTTTGAGGAAAATCCTGTTCAAATCTCAAAATATTGCTTAAATCAGCTCCTCTAAATTTATAAATGCTCTGGTCAGGATCACCCACTACAAATAAATTATTATATTTTCCCGAAAGTAGTTTTACCAACTGATATTGAGCAAAATTTATATCCTGATATTCATCCACTAGGATATATCTAAATTTATTCTGATAATTTTCTAAAATTTCGGATCTTTCTTTAAAGAGTTTTACGGTTAATAAAATTAAATCGTTAAAATCAAGAGCGTTATTTTCAAATAATTCTTCTTGATATTGTGTGTACACCTTAGATACAATTTTTTTGAAATAATTCAGAGCATTATACTCAAATAATTCTGGGTCTTCTAAATTATTCTTAGCTTTATCTATTATAGATGAAACAATATTAGGGCTATATTTTTTATCATCTAAATCGAAGGCCTTAAGGCATCTTCTTATCATACTAAGCTGATCACCTTTATCATAAATAACAAAATTTTTATCATAACCCAGGACATCTATCTCCTGGCGTAAAATTCGTGCACAGATGGAATGAAAAGTACCCATCCATAATCCTTTCATCATATTTCTATCAGAAAAATCTTTACTTATGAATTCAATTCTATCTTTCATCTCTTGAGCAGCTTTATTGGTAAAGGTAACAGCCAATATATTTCCAGAATTTATCTTTTTTTGAAAAATTAAATAAGCAATTCTATGTGTAAGAACTTTTGTTTTTCCACTACCCGCACCGGCAATAATTAATACAGGAGCTTCTTTAACTTTAACTGCTTCTTGTTGTCTTTGATTTAAATTCTCTAATATCTTCATTTTTTTCTTTCATAACTCCTGTTTTAATATTCATTATAATTGATTACACAGATTACATTTAGATTGCACTGATAAGATAAAAGATTTTTTAGGGGTGTTGCAATATACCCCTACAGTTACAAACGATACCGCCTAAAAATGATTAGCTGTAATCACTTATTTGTTCATTAGTATTAGATTCCTATCTTTCATCTGTGTAATCTTTTCATTAATCTGGGTAATCAAGATAGAATAGCTAATTTCTTAAGTTTTTCTTCTAAAGTCGGCATATGATTCCCATTCCAAAAAATCTTTCCGCAATTGAGACATCTTTTAAACCAATAGCCTCTCCCAGAGACGCTTAAGGGGATCTCTCTCTTAACTTCCTCTTCCTGAACTTTTTGCAAGAGATTATTACAATTTGAACATCTACTAAATAGACTTTCTTTATTTACTTTCAATTTCAATTCTTTTATAATCTGTTCTAATTGCTCATTAAGATCGTCTTTGTCAAGATAAAAAATCCAGGGTAATTTTCTTAAAAACTTTACCCTGGATAACAAAATTCTATACTCTCTTTTAGTCAGATTAATAACTGATATATAATCCTCATTTTGAAAATACAGGACATCAAAACCTAGAATCCTGAGCAAAATTGCTAATTTTTGCAATTTGTAAACTACAAAGCGTCTATCTTTCATAAGCCTAAGTTGGGGGATTACACCCCTTGGATTTTTCGGATTCGGATTTATCCGATCCAGCTTATTTTGCTAATTTTCTTTAACGGCTTCGATAAATCGAACCTCTACATCCTAAAATCATAGAATCTTTTCTATTCTATTCAACCCTTCTTTAATATCTTCTAAAGATGCAGCATAAGACAACCTTAGGTATCCTTCTGCTTCAAATGCACTACCCGGAATCAAAGCAACCTCCGCCTCCTTTAAAATAAAATTGGTGAG
>DAOUWX010000133.1 GCA_030666935.1 Atribacterota bacterium
TAGGGGCACGATGCATCGTGCCCCTACCTCTATCATTCCCACATCCCCTTATGTCATTGCAAGGAACGAAGTGACGAAGCAATCTCGAAATCCAATCCAATAATCCAATAAAAAATAACAAAACTTTATTGCTATAAATAAAATCATTTAGTATAATGTAAAATGTCGGGGCGTAGCGCAGTTTGGAAGCGCACCTGAATGGGGTTCAGGGGGTCGGAGGTTCAAGTCCTCTCGCCCCGACCAGAATATCTACTTAAAAGCTGTTTTTTACCACTCCAAAAACAAGGTAGCCACATCACCACCAGACCCACTGGAATATTTTAGTGAATAATTATTAAAAAAAGAGTAATTCCGAAAATCAAAAATCCCAAAAACTGGGAAGATTAGAAATTTAGTCAAGAATGTTGAAAAAAAGGCTGGTATATTTGCTGAACAAATAAACATCCCATTTTTAAAAATATGACCCAAGAACAGAAAAGAGGTAGGTTGAGGAAAATGACTTTCTCTATAGTTTGCCCTTTTTTTATTTTTCTCTCTCTATTCAATCTTTCCTCGTATAAATATAAATCATTTAACAGGGCGAGTCCAATTTTACCTTCATCCTGGATAGTCCCTTCTTCGTTTTCGCAAAACGGCGAGAATAATATTCTCAATTCTACTGATTTAATGTGTGATAGTATTGTAAGTGGAATATGGCAAAAGACAGCATAAAATAAAAAAATAAAATTATTTTTAAAAAAAAGAAGGTATTTTGAAATATATGTTGTATGTATAATAAAATTTATAAAAGTAAAAGGAGTAAAATAATGAGTAAAAAGAATTTATTACCAGTTTCTATCTTGATAGTAATATCAGGAGCAATGTTTTCTTCCCATTTTGGCGTAGGAGATCTTATTTTCCCCCCAATCCTGGGAAGGGGGGCAGGAGCAAGTTGGTTCACTGCCGCTTTAGGATATATGTTAATTAATAGTGTTGGAGTCTGGTTGGCATATTTGGCATGTGCCCATCAGAATCAGTCTTTAACCGGAATTGCCACAAGAACATTAGGTGATTTCTTTGGGAAAATTTATACCGCTATCCCAATCCTTATTACTATTTTTTTTATTCTGCCTCGGGTTTCTTCCGCTACCCATGAGATGGCTATTCTGCCATTGTTGCCCAGTATCCCTTTATGGATTACCTTAGCGATATTTTTTTTACTTAGTTTTTACGTTGCATACACAAGAGCTACGGTTATAGATAAATTGGGAAAAATATTAGCCCCGGTCTTAATACTGTTTGTTATTATTTTAGTGATTAGAGGGATAGCTACTCCTCTTTCTGTTCCTACAACTCCGGGTTCTTTGAACGCCTTGAGTGATGGAATGTTAAATGCTTATAATACTATGAATGCTATAGCAGCTCTCTTATTTGGAGGATGGGTTTTACATGAATTAAATATTCGAAATATAAAAACCAAAGAGGATCAAAACAAAAATCTAAATGTTATTGGATTTTCTACAGCAGTACTTTTGGGAATAACTTCCACCGCGTTGGTTTATTTAGGAGCTTCTTCAGGATCTTTGTTCCCCGATGCTTCTATCGGAGTTCTTTCTACTAAAATCGCTCAAGGGCTTTTAGGGCAGATTGGCTTGTTCAGTTTTGCAGTAATAATGGCCCTTAGTTGTCTTACTACTGCTGCAGCGATAATTTCAATGGCCGGAGATATGTTTTCTGAGATGACCAATGGTAAACTTAATTATCGAGTAACCGTTGCTTTGAGCACAATTATAGGATTTACTTTAGGTTTGGTAGGATTAAGCAGAATAGTAAAATATACTGTTCCCTGGTTAGTTCTATTATATCCTTCAATAATTATTATAATTTTAAGCGCCCTCTATTATAAATTTGACAAAATTAGAAAAGCAGTAACTGTCGGAGTAATTGTTGCCTTATTCTTTGGATTAGGGGACATGCTTTCTTTTTACGGTCTTACATCTAATTTTATCACAAAAATTTCTTCCCAATTACCGCTGGGAGGACGGGGATTGGGCTGGTTTTTACCTACAATAATTATTATGGGCATAGCTCAATTAATTTTTAAACCAAAAATCGAAGAAGAAAAAAGTTTATAGGATGGTTTAGGAGAAAAGATAAAAAAAGATTGAAGAATTTATTTGCAAAAAGATAGATAATAGATAAAGGATTATATCCCGGTTGCCAGGTATTAATAGGCCACCGGGGAAAGTTATTGTAGCTTAAATCAATTTTTGTATAAATAGGAAAGGAGAGAGGTACTTTTCTCCTTTCCTATTTTTTCGTATGCCGCGAGGAATTTGTTAGTGAACGGGTTACACTAGTTCAATAATTCGGTAGCTTTTTCTAATTAATAATAAATAGATCCTATTTTCTTAATAAAGGATTATGTATCTCTTAAAGTAAATTAACACAGGAGGTTGAAATGTTTTCAAAAAGTTCTGGTTCGGATAACGCGTCAGTTTATAAGGTGCGAATTGGGGCGTATATGGTTATACTATACGCACTCGTTTATTTTGGTTTTATAGTTATTAATAATATTTGCCTTAATTCTTGCTTTTATTTACAATAATATGTGTACAAAAAAGGAAGCTGAATCAAAGAATACCTTTTCGAAAAAAGGAGGTAAATAATGTCACTACTTCCTATTTTCATATTTGTTATTTTTGTAGGAATAGTTCTTTGGCTTTCCTTTTATTTTGCAAAACAGACAAAAACTTCAAAAGATTATTTCGCTGCAAACGGGGAGATACACTGGGCAGTAAATGGTATGGCTTTTTCCGGTGATTATCTTTCAGCTGCGTCTTTTTTGGGTATTTGTGGTATGATCGCAACTGTAGGGTATGATGGATTTCTTTATTCAATTGGATATCTGGCTGGATAGATGGTTGCGCTGTTTGTTGTAGCCGAACCCATGAAACGTTTAGGAAAATACACCTTCGCTGATGTACTTGATTCAAAGTTTAACTCAAAAACTATCCGTCTTGTTGCAGGAATAAGCACATTGATTATATCAATTTTTTATCTTATCCCTCAGATGGTAGGTGCCGGTGTTCTAGTAACACCACTTTTCGGACTCCCTCATTACGCAGGTGTCATTATGGTAGGTTTAATAGTTACTACTATAGTAGCGACTGCGGGAATGACATCTACGACCTATGTTCAATTTCTTAAAGGATCACTTTTTAATATTTTTTTCCACAGTCCTATGTATTTTTATATTTATCCAGGGTTTAAACACCGAACCTGATCAAGGTGGAAAGGTCCCATTTTATAAATATACAATTATTCAAGCCCAGCTTCAGGAAGACGAAATTGTACCAGTGGATACCTCTTACTTTAAAAAGGGTGAAGTTACCAATCAAGAGTTTACATTTTTAAAGCTTTCCAAAGATGGTATTCAAGCTTGGTGGTTAAAGGATATTGATTCAAAAGGAAATATTATTTTGCAGGAAACACAGTCTGAAGTTAGATTATCAAATGGTGAGTTTTTTATTAATGGTAGGCCTGCCTCAAAAGATAATCAGCTTCGTCAAGTTGGAAATCTGGAAAAGATAGGTGGCAAAAGCGGTGAGGAAGCAAAGACCGGAAGCGTTAATCCTTTTGAGTTTTTGTCATATTTTACAGATAAAGACACAGTAGTAAAGCGTTGGGAAAAAGCTTTATTTAAAGATGGAGAGGATAAAGTAACTGTCTATTATTCGATTGAGACACCCGGTAACAAGATAATGCGACCCGGTTTAAAATTTAAAGTAGAGGGTTCACCGTTTGAGAGGCTTGATTTCATTTCTCTAATGCTGGCCTTATTTTTTGGCACCGCGGCATTACCGCATATTCTTATTCGCTATTTTACAGTAAGAACACCCGTAGATGCCAGAAAATCTACTATTGTAGCAATCGCTTCAATCGGTTTTTTCTACGTGCTCACTTTGTTTATGGGCTTGGGAGCAATGTCCAGTGGAGTGCTTAATCTGGCATCAAGTAATATGTCAGCTCCACTCCTTGCTAAATCATTCGGTGTTTTTTTGTTTTCCGTGATATCGGCCATTGCTTTTGCAACGGTTTTAGGTACAGTAAGTGGCCTTCTTGTGGCAGCATCAGGCGCTGTTGCACATTATTTGATTGGCTCTTTTCGGGGTGTATCAATGACAGACAGGCAAAAGGTTGTTGTTGGTAAAATTACTGCACTTAGTGTAGGTATTATCGCAATAATTCTTGGAATTCTTTTTAAAGGAATGAATGTTTCGTTTCTTGTTGGGTGGGCATTTGCTGTAGCAGCATCAGCTAATTTACCAGCTATTATGATGGTTTTATTCTGGAAGAAGACCACGGCAAAGGGTATTGTGGCTTCGATTATTGTTGGTATTTTTACAGTTTTAGGAATGATTCTTCTATCTCCGAGTATGTATGTGCGTTACGGCCTTAACCCAAACACAGCGCCGATACCTTTTAGTAATCCAGGAATTATTTCAATACCGCTAAGTTTCTTGACGATAGTAGTAGTGTCTCTTCTAATCCAAAAAAAAGATAAAGTTTTAACCGGGATAACATAGAGGAGGTTTGTTAAGATTTTTCCCAATGGTTCTTTAATTCTCGATCTCTATAAAATTATTGCAGAGAAGAAGAATTTTTTTAAGTATTTTTTAGAAATTTAAAAATTAATGCAAATTTATGTCTAAAATAGATTGTTTTTGGGAATAATATAAATAAAGATAAGAAATTTGAAAAAAGAATAATTTGTCAATAAAAAGTTGATAAAGGCAAACTATCTGAAAGGATAGGACGCAAAGTCATGGGTTTAAGGCAATGAATTGCTATGACCGCCAGACCACCGGCTTTTTTTGTGTTTATATGAAATTTAAAAAAATAATTTGATTTTTTGGTTAATTTTCAGCAAAAATATATATATTTTTCAATAATAAAAAGGAGGGAAGGGAAATGAAAAAGTATTTTAAATTAGTATTATTGTTAGGGATTAGTCTTATTTTTCTTACAGGATGTGTTGTTGATTTAGTGGCTCCAGAAAATGATTCATCTTCACCAACCGAAGAAGATGAGGTAGTACCGGGAAAAGGAACACTAAAAATTTATCTTACCGATGCTCCGGGAGATTATTTGGAAGTAAATATAATGATTTCTAAAATAGAGGGGCATATAGCTGGAGATGAAGAAGAAGGAGAAGATAAAGGGTCTTGGAAAGTATTAAAGGAATGGCCTGGAGTCTTACCGGTTAACCTTATAGAATTAGAGGATGTTTCCATATTATTAGCATCTTTGGAGCTTGAGCCCAATAAATATACTCAGCTTAGACTTTTCCTAACCGAAGAAGCTACACTGGTTTTAGAAGGGGAAG
This sequence comes from Atribacterota bacterium, assembly GCA_030666935.1. Classification (GTDB taxonomy): domain Bacteria; phylum Atribacterota; class Phoenicimicrobiia; order Phoenicimicrobiales; family Phoenicimicrobiaceae; genus Sediminicultor. The sequence goes on from DAOUWX010000133.1 coordinate 5,369, forward strand.
GAGGAGAGGATGGACCAACGGTCCCCCTTGAAATTCCCAGTGTTTATAATACCGGAATAAAATTAAATCGTCCTTTTGAAATTATTGCGGGCAGTATTACTAAATTAACCATAGATTTTGATGCCGAAAAATCAGTGATAGAGACAGGCAACGGAAAATACAAA
>DAOUWX010000193.1 GCA_030666935.1 Atribacterota bacterium
TACTATAACAGCTTGTAATACCATGATAAGTTCCCGAGGTATTCTTCCTTCAGTAAAAATATTGACTATAGATCCTCCGTAATTTAAAATACCGAATAAAATAGCAGCTAAGACTACCCCCAGTGGGTGATTCTTACCTAAAAGTGCCACAGCAATTCCGTTAAATCCTAATCCGGTGAAAAGTTCTTGTCTCCAACGATATTTAAAACCCATTATCTCATTAGTTCCTACTAAACCGGCAAAAGCTCCGCTTATAACCATGGCTAATATAATATTTTTTGCCACACTTATGCCGCCATATTCAGCAGCTAAAGAGCTATAGCCGACTGCTCTTATTTCATAGCCTAAATTTGTTTTCCATAAAATATAGTAAGCTAATATGGCTACACCTATGGCGATAAAAAAAGATATATTTACTTGATTATAGGCGGGGAAATCTATATTTAAAAACTTAAAAATAGTATAAAGTCGGGGAAGTCGGGCAGCTTCGGCAATTTCACTGGTATGTGGAATCATCTGTTTTATGCCGGCTGCTATCATTGCTGCTGTTGGTGGTGCTTTAAATTTTAAAACAAGAAAGAAAGTTAAAGAGGCAGCTATCCAGTTCATCATAATAGTAACAATAACTTCATGTACTCCGGTTTTAGCTTTTAATATTCCGGGAACAGCTGCCCATAATGCTCCGCCGGCAGCTGCACTTAATATACATAGTGGAATAAGTATAAAAGCAGGTAAATTGGTAAAGGTAAATCCAACCCAGGTAGCAAGAAAAGTTCCTATATACATTTGTCCTTCTCCGCCTATATTAAATAAACCACAGCGGAAAGCGAAGGCAACTGTTAGCCCGGTAAATATTAAGGGGGTTGCTCTGAATAATACATTGCCCCAGCCATCTCTATTACCAATAGCGTTGCTAAATAATGTTTTATAAACAAAAACCGGATCTTCACCAATTAACATAATAACAATTGCGCCTACCAAGAGAGCAAATATTACCGCAATTAAAGGAGTAATTTTTTCTAAAATGATAAAATAGTCAAATTTTTTAATACTTTTCAAATTTATCTTCCTCCATAGACTACTTGGTCTTTGATAATTTTTTATTTGCAGTAGAGCCAGTCATTAATAAACCTATTTCGTTTTCGTCTGTTTTCTTCGGATCTAAAACATCCACTATTTCACCTTCATATATTACGGCAATGCGGTCAGACAAAGATAAAATCTCTTCTAAATCAGCCGAAATTAATAAGATTGCTTTTCCTTTATCTCTTTCATTTAATATTTGTTGGTGTACAAACTCAATAGAGCCTACATCTAATCCCCGAGTTGGTTGAGCGGCGATTAAAAGCTTTGGTTCTCCGTATAATTCACGGGCGACAATAACCTTCTGTTGGTTGCCTCCGGATAAAGATTTTAAAAAATTATCTTTATCAGAAGGCCGTATATCAAAATCTTTTATTAAATTATTGGCGTGGTTATTAATTGCGGTAAAGTTTAAGGCTAAACCTTTATTGAAAGGCGAACGATAATGGCTTCCTAAAATTAAATTTTCGGCAACTGTATAATTTGAAATAATTCCGCGTTGTCTCCTATCTTCAGGGATATGAGCAATTTTATCTTCTCTAATACTTCGGGGAGAATAATTAGTAATATCCATATCATATAAAAATATTTTACCGCTTGAAGCTGAACTAAGTCCGGTAATAACTTCTACCAACTCAGTCTGTCCATTTCCTTCTACACCGGCAAATCCCAATATCTCTCCTTCCTTTATTTCAAAAGAGATGTTCTTTACAGCTGGTAATCCTTTGTTGTTAAGCGCTTTTAATTTTTCTACTTTTAAAGCTGTTTTTCCAAGGCTATGAGGTTTTTTTTCGATATCAAAAATAACCTTTCTACCTACCATCAAACTGGCGATTTCCTCTTGATTGGTATCTTTGGTATTTTTTACTCCTACCACTTTTCCTCTTCTCATTACAGTTACCCGGTCAGAGAGGTCCTTAACTTCATTCAATTTATGAGTAATAAAAATAATAGTTTTACCCTGTTTTTTTAGCGATCTAAGTATTTCGAATAGCTCTTCAACTTCCTGGGGAGTTAATACCGCAGTGGGTTCATCCATCACCAAGATCTCTGCTCCCCGGTAAAGGACTTTAATAATTTCTACTCTTTGCTGAATCCCCACAGAAATATTTTCGATTTTTGCTTTGGAGTCGATTTTAAAGCCCATACTTTTAGATAATTCTTCAACCCTCTTAGTTGCATTTTCCATATCTATGAAAATATTATTTTTTTTAGGCTCCATTCCCAGGATAATATTTTCCGTAACGGTTAAAGGCGGTACTAACATAAAATGTTGATGAACCATACCAATCTTTAAATTGATGGCAACATTCGGATTGTCGATACTAACTTTTTTTCCATTTATAAAGATTTTTCCGGAATCAGCTTGATATAACCCATACAAGATACTCATCAGGGTTGATTTACCGGCTCCATTTTCACCAACCAGAGCATGTATTTCTCCCTTGTAGACTTTAAAATCTACATTATCGTTGGCAACTACAAGAGGGAATCGTTTGGTGATATTTTTCATCTCTAATGCAATCTCAGGCAATTGATAAATCCTCCTTCGGTAATTTACACTTAATTTTAATATATTGGAGGTATCCATCTAATAATGAATACCTCCAATATATATGTTGGAATAGCTATCTAGTTATTCGGTGGGAACAACAATTTCTCCGCTTAGAATTTTTGCCTTTGCTTCATCAACCTTAGCTATCATTTCTGCAGATATAAGATCTTCATTGTACTTATCGATAGCATAACCAACTCCGGCATATGTTATACCTCCAATTGTAGCGTATCTATCTAAACCAAATACTTCAATACCGCCCTTATAAGTTCCTTCAACCGTTGCTTTTATGGCAAGATATACTGCAACGTCAACTTGCTTTAACATACTGGTTAAACCAAAATTCTCTCCGGTCTCCGCAATATTTCCCATAAAGTTCTGATTGGAGTCTACTCCGATGACATATCTTTTTCTTTCTTTACCTGCTTCAAATACTCCGGCTCCGGTTAGACCTGACGCATGATATATAATCCAGGCTCCTGCATCATATTGTGACAAAGCTAATTCTTTACCTTTTACCGGGTCAGCAAAAGCTACGGGAGTATCACCGGCATAAGCTGAAAGAATTTTACATTCAGGATATACATACTGAACCCCGGCTATATAACCTGCTTCAAATCCATGAATAAGCGGTATATCCATTCCGCCTACAAATCCAACTGTATCCTTTCCGTCTTCCAGTGCTTTCAAACCAGCAATCATGCCCACCAGGTAAGAACCCTGAGGTTCTGGAAACAAACAAGACATTACATTAGGCTTATCGGGGATAAACCCATCGATAATGACAAACTTAGTATCAGGGAACTCATCAGCCACGGTAACTATGGCATCAGTAAATAAAAATCCTACTCCGATTATTACATCATAACCTATACCAGCTAAGGTTCTAAGATTTTCTTCTCTATCCACAGCAACTCCCGGTTCTAATTCGATACGTTTAATATCAAAATCAGCTGCTGCCCATGCCAGACCCCGGGATGCTGAATCGTTAAATGATTTATCACCTTTTCCACCGATATCAAAAACCAATCCGACTTTAAGTGCTTCTTCAGCAAAAACTGTCGAAGAAAGACATAAGCTTAAGATTATTGCTAATATGATTACTCCTAATAGATTCTTTTTCATTTCTGAAATCTCCTTTCATTTTTAAAAATATTTAAAGTTCCAACTTTAATTTTACCCTATCAAATACTTTTATTTAGCAGGGTTTATTCAGCCAGAAAGATAGTTCATCTATCACCTCCTTAATAATTGATTTTTTCTATAAGTGTTAAAATAGTCGGTCATTTTATGTTCCTTATTATAATAATACCACACCGATTATCTTTTTCCTGCTTAAAAATGAAAAAATATTTATTTATTTATTAATAAAAAATAAATTCGTTAAAAACAGTATAATAATTGACCTGTTGACCAATTCACCAATTAACCAATTAATTTAGTCCGCAGATCAATTTAGTTAACAGGTTTAAAAGTTAGCCGGTTAGCTAGTTTGCCGGTTACCCAGAATAAAAGCGTATCTCGTATCTCGTGAATCGTATCTCGTTAAGATGGTTAGCCCGATAACCAGATTAATTTGTATCTTACATCTTGTATTTAATACTAACGACTATTCACTA
>DAOUWX010000290.1 GCA_030666935.1 Atribacterota bacterium
CTACTCCATCTACCGCACACGAGACAGATGCTTCGCCGGAAATATTCCCTTCTTTGTCCTAGAATGAACCAAAATGAGTTAAAGCAGTAGCAATATCAGCTCCTACATCTTTCACTTTAGGTACCCATTCAGTAATTACTTCTACGGGGTCTCTAAATTCATAATTTACTACATTTGCTTTAAGTGTCTTATAAGCAGTCTCAGGGGTAGCCAAACCAACAAAGCCAACTTTTACTCCTTCTTTTTCGATAATGGCAAAAGGTTCTGCCCAATCGACCGGTTCATTTGTTCTTATATCATAAATATTAGTACATACAAAGGTGAATCCACCATCTTCAGCCCATTTGTTAATTCTATCCACTCCCCAATCAAATTCATGGTTACCTACTGCAGATAATTCTATCCCCATTTCTTTAAAGACTGCTGATACCGGTTCACCATACATGAGATTTGACATAGCACTACCTTGGTAATTATCACCGCCGGATACTATAATTGTTCCCTCAGGGTTCTTTGCCTTTTCAGTCTTTAAAGCATCAACAAGTTTTACCGCTCCAACATTTTTACCGGCGGGGGCAAGGGAACCATGATAATCATTAATTGATAGTATAACAATCTCTTTTTCTGCGGCAAAAATAAAGGAAATAGAACCTAAAATTAACAAGAAAGCTAACAAGGAAATTAACAGTCCTTTAGTTATTTTAAATCTCAACATATTTGTATAAATCCTCCTTAAATATTTTTTAATTAATCTTCTAATTAATCAATTCCTCACTAAACTTAGATCTTAAGTAACTATACTAAACAAATCACCTCCCTCTTCTTTTCTTTTCTTACAATTAAACTTGCGGCAATTAAATTTTTTCTTGTATTTAAATAATAGCTATAAATATTTTTAATATGTACGAGGAGAAAATCCTGCTTAAGTTTAAAAAATTAATCTCTTTTCTATTTTCTACATCTGCCATAAATAATCCTTCTTTTTTGTAAAAAATATTTGAAATTAATTTAATTCTTTTTTTATTTATTAATTTTTGCCCTTTGTGATAAAATTTATTTAGCCAATTGTTTTGTAACAGGCCATTATCTCGCCAAAATAAAAAGTATGATAGTCATTATCCGCATAAACATTTTCTTTATATTCTTTACACAAAAAATCAGGATTCATTTTACTTTTATAAATAACTTTACATTCATAATGAAATCCTGATACGTTAATAATGGGAGTATCTACTTTTTGTGCAGGAACAACAGATAATTTACATTCTTTGAATTTATCAAAATCTCGACCGGATTTAGTACCACAAAAATTTAATACTCCCTTCAATTCACCAGTTGGGATACTAACCGTAAAACTGGAGGCCTTTTCGATAATACAATGGGTAAAACGGCTCTTCCTAACCAAAACCGTCATTATCGGCTTTTTCCACATATATCCAATGGCTGCCCAACCTATAGTCATAACATTTATTTTTTCACCATCTTTAGATTTAGCTACCAGGAATGCACCTGTAGATTTTATCTGTTGCATAACTTCTTCGGCAACAGATAAATAATTAACATTTTTCATTTTAATTTGTCTCCCCAAAGATACAATAATAATTATATTTTAATTTTCTTAATCAACTTCCTTCAATTTCTCTACCATTTTCACAAAATCGTCTATCCATTCGGCAGCAAAGTTTACACCTTTAGGGGTGGGAATGTACTCATCTCCGTCTTTTACTTTTACATATTGCCTTAAATCAACTCTCTCCACTCCCCGAAACTCACCGATAGATAAAACCAATCTTTTATTATCAGTAACATCTAATTGCCCAATCTGCTTCATATTTTATTTCTCCCTTCTTTTTTATCTTTCCTATTTTTGCTAATCTACATCTCGCATCATATTTCTTTCCCCGAAATCTGCCAGATTAATTATTTTAACTGAATTATTTTTATATAACTTTCTAATCTTCTCTATCTCTTGCTTGAAATTAGAAGAAATAATTATTTCTAATAAATCGATATTTCTCGCATAATTAATTACATTTTGGTGGGGGGGCGAGGAAGCGATAATATAACACTTTATTATTTTATTTTTCACTATATGTTCTTCCAAACTTCTAAGGCATACTATTCCTATCTTTTGACCAAAAGATACAATTATTTTTTCTTTTTTATCGTTCTGCTTTTTTCTTTTGAAAAACATGTCTATTCCCTTCTCTCTTCTCTGTCATTCCCGCGAAAGCGGGAATCTATCCTTGACAGACGAGACGCCTGTCCTACGGGGCTTCTGATTCCTGAATTCTCTCTCTTTTCCTTTCTTCACTATATACTATATACTCAATACTCGATACTATTTCAATTAATTCATTCTTCGATAAAAGACTTCACCCAATCAGGTTGATTCGGTCTTTCTCTATTTTCTCCCATCTTCTGCCATTTTTCATCAGTCAATCTATCTTCCATAGGATGTTTAAATTCATAATAAGAAAAAACAGCTCCCCGACAGATTCTCACTCCCCGGGCAGAATTTATTATAACATAAATATTAAATGGCGAGCCAACTCCCTCCTCCAAAACTTGTCCGGTATTTACATCTGTATGGACATCTGCCACAATTTCCATCTTCTCATCAGTATCAGAAGTTATCTTTTCCAAAATTTCTAGAGGAAACTCTTTTAAAGACATAAGTTTACTTCCAATATCATGAATAAGCTCGTATTCCTCATTATCTAAGGGTGTATCGCTAATTTCCTTTTCGGAAATGATTTTTAATTTATCTAATAATTCTTCAAATTCTTTTATTTTCTCCGAAATTCCTTCGATAGCCAGGTCAAGAGCAATAAGATTATTTCTTAAATCACTCATCATCTCTTCTA
>DAOUWX010000254.1 GCA_030666935.1 Atribacterota bacterium
AGTAAATAGTCGTTAGTGAATAGTGAATAGTTGAGAAAGAAAAATAAGAGGATAGGATGCAGAAAACGTAGTAATAAGTATCTTATGAATCGTATCTCGCTAAGAGTTAGTTAGTTAGTTAGTTAGTTAAGAAGATAAAAGAAAAAGACGAAATACAGAGGGCAGAGCAATTTTATATTGGCTATAGATTATTCATAAATTTTTTTAGAGAAAAATTAAATTATTTTTTCGATACAAATAGGAGTAGAAATGGATATGGGTGAAAGAATAAGGTATGCCTTTGAACATACTGCAATATTAAGAAGACCTAAACAGCTAATATCTACTTTTGGTTCCTCGGTAATTCATTTTTATGTTCTTACTGAGCCAGTATATTCTGAATTTACCAAAGACAATTTAGAAACTGTAGTTAGAGAGGGGAAAGTCAGCTGGTATCAACCCAAGTTACTTACTCCTTCTTATATGTTTAGGATAGAAGGGTTTAGCAGCGAAGCAAGAAAGGCATTCGAAACACTGGCCAGCCAATATCCTGACTTAGCTGGAATTCTTTATAAATTTAAAGTGAACAAAGAACTTGACGAAATGAATTTCGTTTCCGGTCCTTTGTTAACCGTAGCAGAAAATATTAACAATGAGATAGATAAAAAAGGAGATTCCCTTTGTGCTGTTATTAAAGGTACAGCCGGTCTATGGGATGTATCTCTTTCGAAGTTTATTTTAGATATGATGGTTAGAAGTGTTCATTCAGCTCAGATACCTGATTTTAAAAGAAGAGGATTTGTAGGCGTAAACCAGATTGGTCAAGCTATTATCTCTAAAGATAGACATGGTATCCCGGTAGCTGCCCGAGAAGAAATAGTAAAATTATTTAAATTAGCCGAAAAAGGAGAATTGGAGCCGGTTAAATTAAAAGAAGAATTGGATAACTGGGGATTATTCGAATATTATCAGGATAGATTTTTTAATCTCTTTAAAAAGAGGTAATCAAATGATTAAAATAAAAAATTCATTGAAAATTGTTATGAAAAAACTTCTAAAGTTAATAAATTAAAACTGCTTCCTCTTTTTTTCACTGAAATATAGAAAATACATTAATGCTGCTGCAACTATGCCTAAAAAAAATATTGCAGGCCAAATATTGTTAATTCCATATCTTCTTATATAATCTCCGCTAATTAACGGCCCCAGGGCAAATCCTGCTCCCATTATAACCGGTATAACTGCATTAAATCTCCCTCGATGAGATATCGGAGTATGATTTGCAATGTAGACATTAGTGTTGGTAGTGACTAATATTTCTCCCATGCTCCAGATTATCGTAGAAAACAATAACCAGGGTAGACTGATTATAAAAAATATCATACCAAACCCTATGGCGTATAATACTCCGGCTAAAGCCACGTTGAGCACTGGTCTTATTTTATGAGTAAGGCTTATTATAATTATAGTCAAACAAGATACTACAAGTGCATTAGTGGTCATAATTACCCCAAACATCTTAGGACCTTTATCTCCAAATAACTCAATAACCTGTATGGGGATACTAAAAGTTGTTTGGGCATAAACAAAACTATAAATTAAGGATATCAGCGTAAACAATAAAAGCCTGGGTCTTTTCCATAAAACCTGCCACAAATTACCCTTTTCGGCTTTTTCATAATTGTTTTCCAATTGATAGCTCTCTTCTATCTTTTCTTTTGAGGGAAGAGTCTCTTTAATGAACAAATAGACCAAGGTTAAAGAAGCAAGTGTAGTGGCAGCATCTCCTAAAAATATCCACATTAAGTAATTATTATACAGAAACCCAGCAATTAACGGTCCCACGGCAAAACCGATATTACTACCTAAATACAAAAGGGAAAAAGCAGCCTTTCGGTTACCCGGATTAGTTAAATCTGTTGTCATGGCTGTGCTGGCGGGTTGCGCACCCCCTAGAAAAAAGGCAGATAAAATCAACAAACGAGGAATTAAAAGTGAATTATTTAAAAATGCGCAGGGTATAAGACAAATTGCTGCCATACCCTGAAAAAAAAGAAGGATTTTCTTTCTACCTAACCAATCAGCTAATCTTCCTCCCACTATTAAGCCGGGGAGATGGGCTGTAATGGCAAGCATCACTATAAAACCAGCTTCCCCCTCATCCATTGATAAAGTTTTGGTCAAATAAATAGTTAAAAAAGGATAGACAAAAGCCCCCATTGAGTTTACCATTCGGGCAAAGAATAATATATAGATGCTTTTGGGTAACCTGGTATAATGATTTAGTATTTTAGGAATTTTCATAACATTTCACCGGATTAACTATATAAATTTTATAATAAAACAGTATAGTTGTATTTTTATATTTAAAACACCACAGCGTTGCTGTGGTGTTCCGTTAATTTAAAATAATATTATTGCTATTTGGAATTTAATCCAAAACCTATATTTTACAGGCCTTTTTTTATTCTTTGTTTTAAGGCATTAAAGACAAAATCAGGCTTTGCCCTTCCTTTGGTATAACGCATTACTTGCCCTACTAAGAAATTTAAAGCCTTTTCTTTCCCTTGGTTAAAATCCTCAACTGATTTGGGATTTGCATTGATTACTTTATCAACTATCTTTATTAATTCATTCTCATCAGTAATTTGAGTAACTCCACTTTCCTTCACGATTTGAGAGGCGACTTTTCCGGTCTTAAACATTTTTTCAAAGACATCTTTAGCCATTTTACCACTAATTACTCCCCTATCTATAAGATTTAACATCCCTACTAAATTTTCAGAAGAAATAGGAGAATACTCTATCTCTTTTTTTTCTTCATTCAAATTACGTAGTAATTCCCCCATAATCCAATTACTTAGAACTTTTTTATCAGTATATAAGGAAGCAGCTCTCTCGTAATAATCACCTAATGCTTTACTCGAAGTTAATATTTCTGCATCATATTCAGGAATTTGATAATCTTTAATAAATCTCTTTCTTCTTGCTTCAGGCAATTCAGGAAGGTTTTTTCTAATTTCTTCGATTATTTCTTGACTAACCCTCAAAGGTAGAAGATCTGGCTCGGGGAAATAACGGTAATCATGAGCTTCTTCTTTACTCCGCATAGAGACAGTAATATTCTTTGATTCATCCCAGTGCCTGGTTTCCTGAATTATCTTTTCTCCCTCAGCCAGGAGCTTCTTTTGGCGGTCCACTTCAAATTGCAAAGCTTTTTTGACTGCTTTAAAAGAATTTATATTTTTTATTTCTAC
>DAOUWX010000383.1 GCA_030666935.1 Atribacterota bacterium
CGAGATACGATTCACGAGATACGAGATACGAGATACGAATTTATATTTCCTCTTGTAAAGTCTTGCAATACAATTTATAATTATAATAGAAAATGTCTTAAAAGCTAAATTAGAAGGGAGTGGATAGGCTCTGGTGGGCCTTGCGGACTTCAAATCCGTGGGCGGTAATTAATTACAATTGTCGCGGTGGGTTCGATTCCTACCCCTCCCGCCATTAATTTTTCACTTCAAATACCAGCAAAGGAGATAACCTTACTAATTGAAAAATAATAAAGAAACAGACAATAATAAATTAAATTTATTGCTATCAAAGATTCCCAGTGTAGAGATAATTTTACAAAATAAAACCCTACAATCTTTAATACTAAAACATTCCCGAAAAATGCTTACCCAAATGGTAAGAAAAGTTATCTCTGAAGAGAAAAAAAATGCACATAAAAATGGCCGACTCTATTCATCAAAAGAAAGGATAAATAAAATTAAAGAATATTTTAAAAAAGAAAATCTATCTTTTTTACAAGGAGTAATAAACGGCAGTGGTGTAATTCTTCATACTAACCTTGGGAGAGCACCTCTGGGCAAAGAAATGCTGGCAGCAGTCCAAGGCTCTTTGCAGGATTATGCTAATTTAGAATATGATCTTGCAGAAGGCAGCAGAGGAAAAAGAGGAGAAATTGTCGAAAAATTACTTTGCACTCTCAGCCATTCAGAAAAAAGTCTGGTGGTTAATAATAATGCCGGTGCAATATTTTTAATATTGAATACCCTGGCTAAAAATAAAGAAGTAATTGTCTCCAGAGGAGAATTGGTGCAAATCGGGGGAGGATTCCGTATTCCGGAGATATTAGAACAAAGCAGTGCTCATCTTCGAGAAACCGGAACTACTAACCAGACCTTTATCGAGGATTATGAAAAAGCAATTAATGATGATACTGCTTTAATATTAAAAGTCCATCAAAGTAATTTTAATATGAACGGTTTTGTTCACCAAGCTGAAGTTAAAGAACTTAAAAAATTAGGGAAAAGATATAATTTACCGCTAATAGTAGACTTGGGCAGCGGAACATTTATAAATACCGAGAATTTTGGATTAAAACACGAACCAACCGTTCAAGAAAGTATCAGAGCCGGTGCTGATATTGTTTGTTTTAGTACAGATAAACTCTTGGGAGGTCCTCAGGGAGGAGTTATATGTGGCAAAGAAATTTATCTGAAAAAAATCTCACAGCATCCTTTATTTCGAACACTAAGGGTGGGTAAAATCACCTTAACCATACTTCAGGAAATTTTATTACATTATTTAAAGGATGGGGCTGTAACCAAAATTCCGATTTGGAAAATGATTTCCTGCCCTTTAAATAAAATTGCTGCTCGCAGCCAAAATATCTGCCAAAAACTGAAAAAAGAAGATATCCCGGCATTTACCAAAGAAGGACAAACTGCTATAGGAGGAGGTTCTTTGCCTGAACAAACCTTACCAACTAAACTAATAATGATAAAACCTCCCTGTTCGGTAGAAACTTTTTCTAAAAAATTACGTTTATTTAGCCCGCCACTTCTGGGAAGAAAAGAAAAAGAATTTTTTATCCTGGATCCTCGCTGCATTGACCCTTCATCAGACAATTTAGTAATAAAAATCATTAAATCAGTTTATTTTAAAATGAAATAAAAAGAGGTTTTTATGTTTGTTTTCGGTACAGCGGGCCATATTGACCATGGTAAAACCGCCCTAATCTATGCTCTAACTTCTATAGATACCGATCGTTTACCCGAAGAAAAAGAAAGAGGAATGACTATTGATCTGGGATTTGCCTGGATGAAGCTTCCTTCCGGAGAAAAAGTGGGAATAGTCGATGTGCCCGGGCACGAAAACCTTATAAAAAATATGATAGCCGGGATAACCGGAATCGATGCTGTAATCTTAGTTATTGATGCCAATGAAGGCTGGATGCCCCAGA
>DAOUWX010000053.1 GCA_030666935.1 Atribacterota bacterium
GGGAGGTTCCAAGGGAGTAGTGGATAGTCTTATTGTGGCTTGTATCGGTACTGTTTTAGTGGTAATCCTTGCTCTTTTTGCCGGTTATGGATTAGGAAGATTTAAATTTGGAGGTCCAAATTTATCTTTCTTCGTGCTTTCTCTGCTCTTTGCACCACCCATAATCGCTGTATTACCGCTGTTTATTATTTTCAGGTATTTAAGAATAGTTGATAATTATATTGCCTTGATATGGTCTTATTTCTTAATTAACCTGCCCTTTGCTATATGGCTTATTAAAGGATTTATTGAAGACCTACCCGAGGAGATTGAGTCTGCGGCTTTAGTGGATGGCTATTCTCGTTTCGGGGCTTTTCGGAAGGTTACCTTTCCCTTAATAATTCCCGGAGTGGTAGTATCAGCATTATTTGTATTTGTTTTTGCCTGGAATGAATTTCTTTTTGCCCTCATGTTTACCAGATCCAATGTAAGAACTCTACCGGTAGTTCTTTCAGAATTAATCGGGGGTCACGGAATTCAATGGGGAGAATTATCGGCTCTTTCTCTGATTGCAATTATTCCCGGAGTTATTTTGGTAGTATTTTTCCAGAAATATTTGGTAAGGGGACTAACCTTTGGAGCGGTGAAAGGATAGTTGGAGGTGAATAATTTGAAAAAAAGCAAGATTGTAATTGTAGGAAGTTATAATACAGATTTAATGTCCAAGACTCCCTGGCTTCCAAAACATGGAGAGACCGTTTTAGGTGGACCATTTAAATTGGGACCAGGAGGAAAAGGCTCTAACCAGGCTGTAGCAGCAGCAAGATTAGGTGCCGAAGTTTATTTTGTAGGTTATGTGGGAGAAGATTATTTTGGCGAGATTGCCAGAAACAATTTTATAAATGAGAAGATTAATATTGACTATCTTAAGGTAAGTAAAACTCAGCACACGGGCATGGCTTTTATTTTAGTGGATGATAAAACTGCTGAAAATATGATAGTGGTAGCTCCTGGGTCTAATATGGAAATAGATATTCCATTAGTAGAAAATGCACGAGATATCATTGTGAGTGCAGATGTAGTGCTGCTGCAGTTAGAAATTCCGGTGGAAATTGTAGAGTATGTTATAAAATTAGTTTATAAGTCTAATAATACTATTTCCATTCTTAATCCTGCCCCGGGGAAGAAGTTGGAGAAAAATATTTTAGAGAAAGTAACTTTAATTACTCCCAATAGAAGTGAGTTGGAACTAATTACTAATCGAAGTGTTAATACAGTTGAAGAAGCTGAAAAGGCTGCCAAGGAAATTATATCTGCTGGAGTAAAAGATGTTATTGTTACCTTAGGTAAAGAGGGAGCTTTAGTAGTGAATTCTAAAAAAACTACTCATGTACCTACTTTTGAAGAAGTAAAGATTGTGGATTCTACAGGAGCAGGAGATGCCTTTAATGGCGGTTTAGCCATTGCTTTTTCAGAAGGGAAGAGTTTGGTGGAAGCGACTTATTTTGCTAATGCTGTCGCTAGTCTTAACGTAACCAAAATTGGTACTGCTCCTGCTATGCCTTATCGCGAAGAAGTGGAGGAATTTTTAAAAAATCATTCACAATAAAATAGAAAACAAAGATATGTTCTAGAGAAAGGAGGAATAGGGTTATTTATCCTGATTAAAATGAGAGATTATAAAGAAAGTTATAGAATTTTGAAGTCCTCTTTGGAAGAAAAGGGAGTTGATGTAAGTAAAGTTGAGAAGAAGTTAAAGGCATTAAAGATTGAAACTCCAAGTTGGGGTTATTCAGATTCGGGAACTCGTTTTGCAATTTTTAAGCAAAAAGGAGCAGCTAAGAGTGTAAAAGAAAAAATTCAGGATGCAGCAGAAGTACATAAGGTCACCGGTATATGTCCTTCTATAGCTTTACATATCCCTTGGGATATAACTGATAATTGGAATGCCCTTTTAGAATATTCTCTTTCTTTGGGAATAAAACCAGGAGCAATAAATCCTAATTTATTTCAGGACCCGGATTATAAATTAGGGAGCCTTTGTAATCCAAATGGAAAAGTGAGAAAAAAAGCTATTAATCATATTCTGGAGTGTGTTGATATTGCCAAGACGCTTAAATCTAAGGATATTTCTCTCTGGTTAGGCGATGGAACCAACTATCCCGGACAGGATGATATGAGAGAGAGAAAGCATAGATTGGAAGATAGCTTGAAAGAGATTTACGATAATTTACAAGATGATATGCGCATGCTTATAGAATATAAATTCTTCGAACCGGCTTTTTATAATACCGAGATTGCTGATTGGGGTATGGCATATAATCTGTGTATGAAACTGGGTAATAGGGCAATGGTATTGGTTGATTTAGGACATCATGCTTTAGGAACCAACATAGAACAGATAGTAGCCTATCTTTTAGATGAGAGAAAGTTAGGAGGATTTCATTTTAATAATAAAAAATATGCTGATGACGACCTTACGGTAGGCTCTATAAACCCTTATGAATTTTTCCTTATTTTCAATGAATTAGTATCAGCAGAAGAGGATGGAATAAAGGCTAATATAGCTTATATGATAGACCAATGTCACAATCTTAAACCAAAAATTGAAGAAATGATTCAAAGTGTTGAAAATATCCATAAAACCTATGCAAAAGCTCTAATCGTAGACAGAAGATCTTTAAGAAAATTCCAACAAGATGAAGATATAATTATGGCTGAGAAAATAATAACCGAAGCTTTTGAAACTGATATAACGCCTTTTTTATTTAAAGTAAGGGAGGAGATGGGCGTACCCTTAGATCCTCTTGAGTTTTTTAGAGAGAGTGGATATTTGAAGAAGATTCAAAGTGAAAGATAGAAAAATATACAGGAAAAAATAAGACATTGTATTCGGAATTAATTTTATACAAAATTCCTAACAACATCATAAAAAATTCTTAATTTATAGAATTTAATATAACCTTTTTTATGCCTGTTCCGGTCCCCCACCAGACTTACCTCTTCCAATTTTTAAAAAAGCGACAATTAATGTTGATAATTCTTTATAAGTAGTTTTGCAACTTTTTCTTCAGATATCTTCCATGGACTCTTTAACCCAAATTGATTATATTAACCGATCAAAAGATTACAATGGCAGCTATTTTAAAATTAGAACAAATTTCATAGTTATAATTTTAGTGAAAATATTTTCACTATTGAAATAATGCTACTGTGTCATTATAATTAAAACAAGTTACTAAAATTCCTACTCATTAGATAATTTATAAAAATTAAAGATACAAGTTTCAAAAATATATATTAAATAAGAGTTTCTGAAATGGAAGCGATATTTATCCCACAAGATTTCCTGAATTTTATAAAAGATTTATAATTAAAAGGAGCATCATACTAAAATTGAAACCTGAAATCTATAATCAGTCTACTTTTCTTATTATAAAAACAGCATATTTATATTATTTGAAAGGTTTGGCGCAAAATCAAATTGCAAGTAAATTAAACATCTCCGTTCCCACAGTTTCGCGTTTATTAAAAAAAGCAAAAGAAGATAAAATTATAGAATTTATTATTAAAGATCCTTATATTAAATATATCGAAATGGAAGAAAAGATTAAAAATAAATTTAAATTGAAAGATGTAATTATAGCCTCCAGCCCGCATATAGATTTGGATTCCTATGAAGAAACAAAAAGAATAGTAGGACTTGAAGGAGCACGTTATATAGAAAGAATGATAAGAGAGAAAGATGTTTTAGGTATTACCTGGGGTTCTACGATAGCCAATCTTATTTATTTTCTTAATCCTTTTCAGAAAACCAACGCCTCTTTTGTTACTCTTCACGGGAGTATCGCTAATTGCAGCGATGAACTTGATGTAAGACCTCTTGTTTCCAGAATGGCAATGGCTTTTGGAGGAAAACAATATACTTTATTAACCGAAGGTCTTATGAGTAGCAACGATATAGTTAATTCTATCAAAAAAGAAAAAAACGCGAGGGAAGTATTCGAAATGTTTGAGAAAGTTACAATTGCAGTAAATGGTATTGGTGCTTTCTATCCGGAACTAAAATCTATACTTGCAATATCTAACTACCTAACACCTTTAGAACTTAAAAAACTAAAAAATGAGAATGTCGTAGGAGATATTTGTCTTCGTTTTTTTAATTTAGAGGGAAAGGAGTGTGAAACCAAATTAAGAGATCGGACAATAGCGATCAATTTTGAACAATTCAAAAAGATTAAAACAAAAATATGTGTTGTTGCGGGTAGTTTAAAAACACACGCAGTTCTTGCTGCTTTAAAAGGAGATTTGATAGATGTATTAATTACTGATTTTTCATTGGCCGATTCGATCTTAAAAGCAATAGATATTTAATTTTTTTTGTTGCTATTATTAAAAAAAACATAAGTAATTAAAAAACAATTAATAAGGAGAATAAAGATGATAGATCCCATATTATTTGATTCGCCAGACAATATAAATAGAGACAAGTATATTATTGCAACATATTATGTTGCAGGTAAAAAGAACATCGATTCTTTGAAATATGCAACATCTTTAGCCGTAGAACAAAGTACAGGTACATGGCTTCAGCTTCCAGCTGAAACGTCGGAACTAAGAAAAGAACATATAGCTCGTGTTATTGGAATCTATGAGGTCCCAAATTATTCGTGGGAATTGCCTGACGATATATCGGAAAGACAATTTGTAGTAAGAATTGCTTTTCCTACATCAAATTTTACTGTCCAATTTGTAATGTTATTCACCACAGTAATAGGCAATATTTCTAGTGGCGGGAAATTAAAATTACTGGATCTTGAATTTCCTGAAGTTTGGCTTAAGGCTTTAAAAGGACCAAAATATGGTGTAGAAGGTGTAAGAAAACTTCTAAATGTACCTAAAAGGCCTTTGGTTAATAATATGATTAAACCCTGTGCGGGATTAACACCTGAAGTAACAGCCGAATTAGCATATGAAGTAGCCGTTGGCGGAACAGATATAATAAAAGATGATGAATTAATTTCAAATGCAGGATACTCTGCTTCTGAAGATAGAGTAAAAAAAGTTATGGAAGTTTTAAAAAGAGCCGACAAAGAAAAGGGAGAAAAAACATTATATGCTGTAAATATAACTGATAGAGTAGACAAGCTGAAGGAAAACGCATTTAAATGTTTGGAAGCAGGAGCAAATTGTCTTATGGTGAATTACTTAACCATTGGATTTGATGCAGCGCGGACGCTTACCGAAGATCCCGAAATCAATGTGCCTATTTTAGCTCACTCAGATTTTGCAGGAGTTATATATGAATCTGCGTGGTCTGGTATAAGTGCAGAACTGGTAAAAGCAAAATTACCAAGACTTGCCGGTCTCGATATGACAATCATATTAAGTCCGTATGGTAAATTTCCACTAATTGAAGATAAATTCAGGCAATGCTGTTTGGGGCATTCGACTCCTCTAAAGAATATTAAAAGAACTTGGCCAATGCCTGGCGGAGGAACTCATCCCGGACACACACAAGTACTTATGGAGAAACTTGGCAATGATATTATTATTGCTGCGGGCGGAGCAATGCATGGACATCCGATGGGTGCACAGGCTGGGGCAAAAGCTTTTAGACAAGCCGTTAATGTGGTAATAAACGGGGAAAATTTAAAAGATGCCAAAGGCCGGTATAAAGAATTGGATACCGCATTTGACAAATGGGGCATTGTCGGTGAAAAACAAAAAAATATATATTAATTTGAACACTAATTGAGTTAATTGCTATCCATAGAAAGGTTTTAAAAAACATACTTTTCTATATTTTTTCATAAATTAGAAAAAGTTTGTTGTAATGCTTTCTTTGTTCTTAATTCTTAAGCCTATTTATTATGCAGATAAGCTGTTTTGTAAGCTTAAAAAGTAAAATATTACAAGTATGCCTTGATCAACTATTTATTATGCAAGTTATTATACGAGGAGAATATTAATGAAAGCAGATGTAACAATTATAGGCGGAGGAGTAATTGGGACAGTAATTGCCCGAGAATTATCCAGATATAATCTAAATATAATTCTTTTAGAAAAAGAAGATGATGTAGCCATGGGGACCAGTAAGGGCAATTTGGGAATTATTCATGCCGGTTATAACGCAGATTTTAATACTTTAAAAGGCTGGTTAAACATCAAAAGTAATTCTATGTTTGATAAATTATGCCAGGATTTGAAAGTTCCTTTTAAAAGAATAGGTTCACTCGTGATAGGTTTCAGCGAGAAAGATCTAAAAAAATTGAAAGAATTAAAGGAAAATGGGGAGAAGAATAACCTAAAAAATTTAGAAATAGTTACTGGTGATAAATTATTTAAATTAGAGCCAAATTTGAATCATAAAGCGAAATATGCCCTTTATGCTCCTTCTGCCGGAATTATTTCTCCCTACAAATTTACCATTGCCCTAGCTGATAATTCAGTAGTAAATGGAGTTAAAGTATTACTGGAAACAGAGGCGATAGACCTTAAATGTGAAAATGATCAGGTGGTTAGTGTATTAACCAACAAAGGAATAATTAATACCAGGATAGTAATAAATGCTGCCGGGTTATACGCTGGCGAGGTAGCTAAAGCTGCTGGATATAATTTTAGGATAAATCCTTTAAAAGGTGAATATCAGTTGTTTGATAAAAAATGGGGTAGCTTGGTGAATCATGTTCTTTTCCCTATACCAACTAAACTGTCAAAAGGTATTGTAATATCTCCTTCAGTTCATGGAAATCTATTGATAGGTCCTAATTGTTATCCGGTGAAGAAAAAAGATGACTTGGCTACAACTGAAACCGGAATGGATGAAATATATACCGAAGCTAAAAAATTGATTTCTCATCTTCCCGATCAGGATACGGTAACTTCTTTTTCTGGCTTGAGAGCAACCATTGAAGGGAGAGAAGACTTTATTATTGAAGCCTCTAAAAAGATTAAGGGGTTTATCAATGTGGCGGGTATTAAATCTCCGGGTCTAAGTGCTGCTCCTGCTATTGCAGAAATGGTATTAAGCATTTTAAAAGAAGTGGCAAGTAAAATTTTTCCTAAATTAGAATTAAATTACCAAGATAATTTTGTGGAAACTTTAAATGAGCTACCGAGATTAGCGGATTATTTAAATAAGATAGAAGAATGGCAGGAGATAATTGAAAAAGATTCTGATTATGGAGAAATTATCTGCCGATGTGAAAATATAAGTAAAGGAGAGATAATAGAGGCTGTTCAACAGCCGGTGCCTGCCAGAAGTCTTGATGCCATTAAAAGAAGGACCAGGGCAGGGATGGGCCGATGCCAGGGAGGTTTTTGCAGTCCCAGAGTTTTAAGAATTTTATCCGAAGAATTGAAAATTCCTTTCTTAAAGGTAACCAAAAAAGGATTGGGATCAGAAATTTTAAAGACCATGACCAAAGATATGGTAGAAAAAGGGGATAAAATTTAAGATGAAATTAAAATGTGATTTAGCGATTATCGGAGGAGGCCCTGCCGGTATGGCTGTTGCTTTAGAAGCTAAAAAAAACGGGGTAGAAAATATTCTGCTTTTAGAAAGAGATAAATATCTGGGAGGAATTCTTTCCCAATGTATCCATAAGGGATTTGGCCTGCAATATTTCAAGAAGGAACTAACAGGACCGGAATATGCCGATAAATTTATTTCTCAAATCAAACAACATAAAATCAATATAAAAACCGGAACGATGGTTCTAAAAATAACTTCCGAAAAACAGATTATAGCTTTAAATCGAGATGATGGATTATTGTATATTAATGCCAAAGCTATTGTTCTGGCTATGGGTTGCCGGGAAAGGACCAGAGAGGCGATTGCTATAGCCGGTAGTAGACCTGCTGGGATATTTACCGCCGGTACAGCCCAAAGATATATTAATATAGAAGGTTATATGCCTGGTCGAGAGGTAGTAATTCTTGGTTCAGACGATATCGGAATAATTATGGCTCGGAAGATATACTTGGAGGGGGCAAAAGTTAAAGCAGTTTTGGAAACCATGCCCTTTTCTACCGGGTTAATCTGCAATAAAATGCAGTATTTAGATGATTTTAATATTCCATTAAAATTTAATCATACTATAATTAATATCGAGGGTAAAAAGAGAGTAGAAAAAATTACCATTGCCCGGGTGGATAAAAAAATGAAAGTAATTCCCGGTACTGAAGAAGAAATAAGTTGTGATACTATCCTTTTATCTGTGGGTTTAATTCCTGAAAATGAATTATCTACAGAAGTGGGAATTAAATTAGATCAAGCAACCAGGGGTCCTATAGTAAATGAGAACCGGGAAACAGAAATAGAAGGAATTTTTGCCTGCGGTAATGTGCTCCATGTGCATGATTTAGCTGATTTTGTAACCGAAGAAGGGGAGATTACAGGACGTGCAGTGAGCAAATACCTTAAAAATGAAAGAAGGCATCGTCCTCAATCAATAAAAATAATCCCGGGCGACAATATTGATTATGTGATTCCCCAACATATAGAGTATATTATGCCGGGAAGAAAAAAAGTAAAACTATTTATGAGAGTAAAAAGCCCCTCAGAAACAGTCAGGATTAATTTTAAAGATGATAAAGGTAAAATATTAGCTTCATATAAAAAAAAGACCGTGACTCCGGGAGAGATGCTGAATTTTTATCTTCCCGAAATCTTACTAACTGAGCAATTGAAAAGTATAACCGTTTCTATTAAATAAGAGAGTAGTCAATAGAAGAAAGTAGATAGAAACTTATAAAATAAATTTTTACAGGGTTATTTTTTCAATGAAATACAAATTTTTGCAAATATCTTTCCCTTTCTTTCATTCAAACCAAATAATATTTTCTGCCAGAATCCAAACTTCCTCCATTATTTATCATGCATTTATATCAAAGTCATAATTTTTTAATATAGTCTAAATAATTTTGTTTAATTCTATATCTGCAATTTATTAGAGCTTCAAGAAAATGATTAGTTAATTTATTAATATGGGAATAGATGAACTTTTTATGTAAATATTTTACAATATGTAATTTTTTACTGCGTTGATTCTATATTGTTATATTTTTAAATTATTATTAAGAGTTTGCTTTTAATTTTTAAATAAAAAAACAATAAAATATTTGACAAGTTATGAAAATATGATATCATTGATAATATAGTTACATAATATGTAATAATATACACATTAATCTTTAAGGTAGTTAATAATTTAAAAGAAGGGAAAAAATGAAAGCAGCTGTAGTAAATAAAAAAACGGGTAAACCGGAACTTATTGAAATACCGGTTCCAGAAATTGGTAATGAAGAAATACTCTTTAAACCTATGGCTTGTGGGGTTTGTGGAAGTGATGTTATTGAATGGAATATAAAGGGACCGGGAAGCTTTGGTCACGAACCTGCAGGATATGTGGTTAAAGTAGGTAAAAATGTAAAAAATGTAA
>DAOUWX010000241.1 GCA_030666935.1 Atribacterota bacterium
ATATTTCCTTTTTCGTCGATATACACTATTGCCTTAGGGTTATCTCTAAAGATACTGATAAACTCCTGCTGACTTTGACGCAGGGCTTCTTCGGCTTTTTTTTGCTGTAGGGCAATTGCTGCCTGTTTTACAAATGTTTCTATAAAATCGGGATTTTTTATTTCATTTTGTCCGCGTAAAATAATAACCACATCACCAAGCATTTCTCCTTTTCTGGAAAGGCCTATTATATAGACTTCTTTCAGATTAAATAATTTTTCTATAGTCCGAGAAACACTTTCCAGAATATATCTTGAAGATAATTCAGCAAATCCTCCGGGTAATTTAGTTAGTTTACCGCTTAACAAAATCGCTTTACCCTCTTTGAGGGAAACTTTACTTTTTTGTCCGGATATTTTTAAATCGACCATTTTATAAACCATCTTGGTCGGGTCTTTTCCTATTATAGACAAAACTTTTTTATATTTTTTTCCATATCCTCCAAGATAACGAACAACAAACCCATCTCTTTCTTTATCAAATTCATTAACAAAAACAATCACATTACCCATAATTTCTTGGATTTTTTCTCCGATATACTGAGAAATATCTTTTTCTGGTGGAAATTCGACAAAATCCATAGCAGTATCAGCCAAAAATTTTATTTCGGAAATATATTCTTTTTCGCTTCCTTCAGTTTTTTTGTAATCAGCAATATCGGCATATTGTTCTGTAAATTTCTTTTTGGTTTTCTCTTTCTCTTTCATCATTATTTAATCCTTGAAAAAGTATGTTAAAATTTAAAATCCTTTTCTTTGAAGAGTTTAATACAGATATCTACTACTTCCGGGTCAAAAAGAATATTTTTATTCTCGACAATTTCAACCAAAGCTTCATCAACACTAAGGGCAGGCCGGTAAGATTTATAAGAAGACATTGCCTCAACCACATTTGCTACCCCTAATATCTTTGCCTCTATACAAATTTCATCACCTTTTAACCCTCTTGGATAACCTGAACCATCTATCTTTTCCTGATGCTGAAGGACAATTTCGGCAATAGGCCAGGGAAAATCTACTTTTTTTAATATATCGTAACCTACCTTGGGATAATTTTTAATTAAATTAAATTCTACTTCAATTAATTTACCGGGCTTACTTATAATTTCAGTGGGTAAATTAACCTTCCCGATATCATGAATTAAGGAAGAAATCCTAGTTCCATTAATCTTATCCTGAGGAAGTTTCATCTCCTGGGCTATGGCGGTTGCAAGTTTTGATACTCTTTGTTGGTGCCCTATGGAGTAGGGATCTCTTGTTTCAACTACTTTGGTAATAATATTGGCAGTAGCTTCTATAATTTTTTGTAACTTTTTATAATTTTGCTTAAGTTCTTTATCCACCTGGTTATGCTCAAGTTTTACTTCTTCCAAGTCGGCAACTTTTTTGCGCATTTTTTGCATTTCTTTAACAAGCTGGTTTTTTGTCTTTTCCTCGTCTTTCATCTTTAAAATTACTCCTCCGTAAAAATCGATATTTATTAATTTTTATACAGATATTCAAAAAACATGATTTTTAGAATGTAAATAATCCTCAAGCATTTGTTATTTGTTTTATTAGTATTCTACATTATTTTTAAAAAATCCTCTTTTTTAACTCAAATTTTTTAAAAGTGCTCGTAGATGTATTCTATTATTCTGTTTTCAAAAATTTTGGGGTCATTCTCTTCTTCTATAAATATAAAATTATTTTCCATAAGGCAAAAGACTACCCATCTCTTATTTTTGGTTTCTAACAAGCCGGCAAGTGCTGAGGCCGAGGACAAAGTCCCGGTCTTGCCCCATGCCTGAAAAGGCAGGCGTTCTTTTAAAGTTCCCTTCTCTTTGGTGTTGGCAAAATAATCCAGTATCTTAAAATCGTATTTCCGGTAAAGATAGAAAATTGCTTTCACCAGATGAGCAGGAGTCGTAAGATTATATTCAGAAAGCCCACAGCCATCCACAAGGATGTAATCTTTTCCCCATTTCAAACCCAGGGTTGTATCAATAACTTCTTCTAAGGAGTCAATAGCTTGAGCAATAGTTATGGAGTCCCTCTCAGAATTATCCTCCGGAGCCAGGGTACGAAAAATATTTTCAGCGCTTTGATTATCACTCTTTTTCATCATGTAAGCCAGTATTTTATCCAGGGTATCAGAATAATAAATATATTTTACCCGTAGGTTCTCCTTGGTCTTTCCAATCCTGATATCTCCTCTTATCTTTACTCCTTTTTTGGATAGTTCCTGAGAAAAAATATTTCCCCAGAGAAGAGACATAGTATTGAGATAAGAATTTTGTTTTTCCTTGACTTTATAATCCGCTACGGTTAACGCTCCGATTAGGGGATTTTTATCATCCCACATCCATCCTCTTCCTAAAAACTCTTCGGGCAAGAACTTTGAATTATCCAATACAATATCTCCCGAGATATGCCTGATACTAAACTTTTGCACCAGTGCATCTGCTATCTTTTTAATTACTTCCGGGGTTTGAGTGGGGTCTCCACTACCCAATACATATAGGTCTCCGTTTATCTCTCCAGGAGTAGTGCTGGAAAAACAGAAGGAAGTAGGATAAGTGTACTCTTCACCGATTGTTTCCAGAGCTGCTAGTAGGGTAAATATTTTGGTAAGAGATGCCGGGGTGAAAAGTTTATCTTCATTATGAGAAAATAATACTTCCTGAGTGTTCAGATCTTTTATCAGAATTCCTGAAAATCCCGGGAACTGATTTATCTCTTCCCGGATATTTGTGCCGGCACCGGCTGCACCAATTAAAAGAGAAGTGAATATCAAAAAGGATGATAAAAAAATAATTATCCTACGTTTTAACTTCAAAATCAGTTCCTTCCCGGGTTTTTAATAATTAGTTTTTCTAATATCTTTTTTAATTTTTTATATAATCTTTCGATTACTTGCTCTTTTTTTCTTTTCTTTATACATATTCTCATCAGCAATACTGATTAATTCATCGATAGATTGAGGATGGTCAGGGTCATAACAGGAAATACCAATGCTAAATCCTATATTATAAGACTTATTAAAGGTTTGGTTAAATTTTTCCAAATTTTTATCTAATCTTTTTCTGATTAATGGAACATCATTTAAAGAACTTTCCGGAAAGATTAGTAAAAATTCATCTCCCCCCATACGGCAGATTATATCAATATCTCTTAAGGTAGATTTTAGTAGTTTAACTACTTTTTTTAATACTTGATCGCCTTCTCCATGACCAAAAGTATCATTAATATTTTTAAAATCATCTATATCAATATAAACTAATAAAAATGGGGTTTTTCTTCTTCGAGCAAATTTAAGTTCTCGACTTAGAAGACCTAACCCATATCCTCTATTAACAGCACCGGTTAGACTATCA
>DAOUWX010000214.1 GCA_030666935.1 Atribacterota bacterium
AAAACGAAAAGCGCAAAACGTAAAACCATAGCTCAAAATGTAAAATTTAAATATCCTGTTTTATCTATTGAGTTTCATCTTTCTTATCTCGTAAACTATATAACAAAAACAGAATTTAAAATTTAGTATTGAGAGAAAAAGTTTTGAGTTTTGAATTATGGTTTTTCGCTTTTAGTTTTAAATTTTTAGCTATATACTGGCAACTGAAAAATTGTATTTGAAACTAACGACTAATTTAATATTATTTTATAGTAATTAGCCAGGAGATTTTTCGCTGATGTTGACTGTTTTTGTCAAGAGCGGTAATATTTACAATATAAGATTTTTTAATTAGAGGCTTTAAAGAATCAGGCGTAAAGGAAATTTCTCGATTTTTTGGATTAAAATTGAATTTTACTTTTGCCCCTCCTAATTTCATAGAAAGAGTTTTTGCATCATAATTATCATCCTCTAAAATTGCCCCTATCTTAACAAATTGATTGTTTTCTATTATGCCGTCATAAGGGAAGATTTGGGAAGTATTAAAAGGGCGTTGATTTAATATCCGGATAAAGGAATTAAATGAACTTTGGCCAAAAATTATTTGTCGGTTCAAGGAAAAGAGATGGGTATTGAGAGTATTATTCATACTATTAGCATTTAGAATCCCTTCATAACCTGCTTGAATAACTAAATTTTTTATTATAGGACTGTAAACCCCATAAGGATAGGCGAAGAATTTTACTTTACTTCCTATTTTGCTTTCTAAGATTTCCTTTGATAAAAAAACTTCCCTTCTAATTCGAGCTAAATAAGTCTCATAATTTTCATTTTTCTTATATTTTAAGAGGTTGCAATGACTTAAGGTATGGGAACCGATTTCAATATTATGGCTGGTCATCTCTCTGATCTCTTCCCAGGTTAAACTGCCATTATTTTTCTCGATAAAATTGGTATATATAAAGAGAGTCGCCGGGAAATTAAATTTTCTTAAGACGGGATAGGCTAAAGTATAAGTTGATTTATATCCATCATCGATGGTGATTACGATTGGTTTTGGTGGAAGTTGGCCGGCTCTTAACCCTGCAAGCAATTCGGAAAGAGAAATTACCGAATAATTATGAGCAGCTAAATAACCCATTTGTTTTTCAAATTCTATAATATTAATTTTATAACTACTGCTTTCTTCTGTAGTAAAATTATGATAGTCCAGGATGGGGATGATAATCTCTTCGGCATAGACAGCATTGTTTGTAATTAAAAAAATACTATGATAAAAAATTACAGATGTTACAATTAGTACTACTATAAACAATCTGAAAATAAATAATGATATATTTTTTTTAGCAGGGAGAGAATATAAATTTTCTTGATTTAAAAACATATTGTATCCTTAAATTATAAATACTTACCGTGTAGTATATCATAATACATTATATTTAAAATATTTGTTAATTTATAGATGGTAAAAAACAGGGTGGAGGTTATTTAATAAGCTCCTTTAAAATAGGAGATATTTCTTTTAGATGAGTAACTGTAAAATCTGCTTTTTCTGTACCTATATTATCAGGTTGAAATTTGTTTATCCAGATGGTAGTCATTCCCATGTTTTTCCCCCCTACAATGTCTTTTTTGTAAGAATCACCTATAATAATTGATTCCTTTCCCTGACAACCTGCTTTATTTAGAGCGACTTGGAAGATTTTTTCTTTCGGTTTGTAGATTTGAACTTCTTCCGAGGTGGTAATAGAGTCAAACATCTCACTAATTCCGAAAACTTTAAATTGAAATTCTTGAAAGTCATTATCGATATCACTTATAATTCCCATATGAAGATCAGTGTTCTTTAATTCCCGAAGAATTAATAAAGTTTCCGGAAATAATTTTATATACTTTTTGTGATTTTCGAAAAATAACTTACTAAACCATTGAAAATCCTCTTTCGAAGGTTGGATATCATATTCTTCGAATATCCCTTTAAAAGCTTTTTTAGTGGATTCTCTAAGAGGTCTAAAGGATTTTTCTTCCGGGTGGGTATCCAGTAAAGTCATTTCCTTGGTAAATAGAAAAGAATTATATTTATTTACCATATCTTCCGGGGAGGCAGAAAGATTATATTTTTGAATAACCTCTTTCATCATATGCAAATGAGCGACATGGTCACTTTCGGCACACATCAATGTTCCGCCAAAATCAAAAAATATGGCTTTGTATTTTTTCACTTCATTTTTATTTCCTTTTTGCATCTTGTCCTCCTTTTGTCTTATGTATTTTATCATTATTTGCACTATAAACTAATTTCAAAACAGTTTTTTGTTGAGAATAATATTTTTTATTCTTTTATTTTTATAAGTAAGAGAGAAGTTATTAAGGCGAATATCAATCCAGCCCAGAAAGGTGATGAGGGGCCAAATTGGAACTTTAAATATCCTCCCAGGGAAGGTCCGATAGAACCGACTAAACCGGTACAGGTTCCGATAAATCCGATAACCAACCCCCTTGATTGTCGATGAGTAATATCAGCCAGGAATGAGCCGTAAGCAATATGACAACCCTGTGAAAAAATGTATAATATGGCAAATAGAGTAATGGCCGGCCACAAAGGAGAACTTAAGCTCCACAAGATCATAAATATTCCCAGACCTGATGCACTATATAATAGGACCTTTTTACTACCCCATTTGTTAATGATTTTTCCTCCCCAGAGACTATAGATAACTGCTGCAAACCCTCCTAAGGCAAAAAGTAAATTGATTTTAGATTTATCCAAATTCATTACTTCATTAGCATATAAAGATATAAAAGGCCCATGAGTGGTAAGATTAAATAAAAGAAAGAGGGAAGAAAGAGCCAAGATTATACGCAGTATCCTCTTGTTAAATAATTTTTTAAAAGAATCGATTTTATTAATTTTTGTACGATGATGATGAGTTTCTTTTAACCAGAACATTCTGGCCAGAGCACATAAAAAGGTAACAAGAGAAGTAAGATAAAATAAATACTTCATCTCTATTCGGGGAATCAATATCATCCCTATAGCGGGACCCATAGTAATCCCCAAAATAACAAATAATTCAAATCCACTATAAGCCACACCTCTTTTATTTTTGGGAACAGACTCAGCAATCATCGAATAGAAAGAGGGTAACTGAAGGGCGCTTAAACTATTAGCCATGGCAAGAAAAAGTATTAAAGTGATCCAATGAGAAGCACTGCCAGCTAAAAAATATAAGAGAGGAAAGGCAAAGCTTGGAATAATTATTAACAACTTGCGACCGAAATGGTCAGAGAGTATTCCTCCTAAAAATTGCATTAAAGTAAAGGAGAGAGTAATTAAGGTATACGAAAATCCCACTTGAAAATCATTTGCCCCTAATTCTTGAAGATAAATAGGAAGAACAGGATACCAGCTAAAAAAAGCTATTAGGACAAACAGGACTGTTATTGATAATACAGAAACATTCTGTTCGATAAATAAAGATTTACGGATTTTAGTCCAAAAATTCATTAAGAGACTCCTTAAATTAAATTAGTCGTTAGTGAATAGTGAATAGTCGTTAGTATATAATATAGCGTAGAGCGTACAGCGTCTAGCGTATAGGATAAATCAATAAACTAAAAGCTTAAAACTAGAAGCGAAAAATTATAATTCAAAACTTTTTCTCTCAATACTAAATTTTAGGTTTTAGTTTTTGCTTCTTTATCTTTTCATTTTGCTATATAGTATACGAGATAATAAAGATGAAACCCAATAGATGAAACAATATATTTAAATTTTAAATTTTGAGCTATGATTTTACGTTTTGCGCTTTTCGGTTTTCGCTAAATACTATAAACGAAATAGGGCTTTCGAAAAATAGAAAATCCTAATCAAACAAGGTAATTCTAAAATTTTTACATAAACTAAGGTAAAAAATAAGCAATTATATCATAATATAAAAGATAAGATAATAAATTTAGAG
>DAOUWX010000019.1 GCA_030666935.1 Atribacterota bacterium
GATCAATTGCCGGCTGATTCATGCGCGCCAATCTTTTAATTGGAGTTCCAAATAAGGCGTTTGAGTTTTTTAGATACTGGTAACTTTCTTTGCCCAATAAGGCGAAGTCCAGTTCACCGCTTTTACTTCCCCGGCCGGAATTATGCATAAAATCAAGCCATACCCTGCGATTATTGATAACCGTTTCATTGTAAACAAGAATATCGATCAGCGAAGAACCAAAACCATGAATCTTTTTCGGGTCAAAAGGCCACTGGTATCCTTTTAAAAAAATTGCATCGAGCATGGTTCCTGGATCTTTAAAATAGTCCTCGAGTAACTCCCGCTCATCACTACCATCCTGTTCTGTTGATATATAACGGGGTAGCACCTGTTGATATGTGCCGGAGAGGTTCCAACGAAATTGTATTGACGCAATCCCGTACTGCGATTCGGTTAAGTTTTTTCCCCAAGCTCCGGCCTCAAAAGCCAGCCCGGTCGCACCGATCTGACTCTTCGGATAGGAAGATGTAGCATATATACCCGCAGGGCCGCCCGTAGCATAAATGATATTAGTACAGTTAAAAAGAACATATCTCTTCTCTTCGGCTTCGGGTTCATTCAGATTCAATGTTATTAGACCTATGGCTTTGTTCTTTTGCGAGTCTGTAAAGAGTCCTATAACCTGATAACCATCAAATATTGTAATACCTTTAATTTTAATCTGCTCTTCTAGTTTTTCAGTCATACATTTGGATGTTAGCGGGCCAATTGATGTAGCTCTCTGCCGCGGATCGTGATCTGTTTTGTATCCAACAAATTCGCCATAACTGTTATGAGGGAAGGGAACGCCAATATCAACAAGATGATAGAAGGACTGCGCAGATAGAGCGGCTTCAACCAGTGCAATATCTCCATCCATACAACCTCCATCATATAGGGTTTTTGCCATCTCATAAACGGAATCAGCGACTTCACCGGCCAATGTCAGTTTATAATAAGTCTGCTTATCAGAGCCAGTATTTCTTGACGTACCTTTATTCAGTCCTTCAGTAATAATTGCAATATCTTTTTGTCCCAGGGAATATAATCTGTCTGCTGCATTGAAACCGGCTGCACCGGAACCAACAACTACAGTGTTCAATGAACATACTTCCAGGTGTATGCCGTTCCATCTAACCTGTTCTCTTCGCATGGTTTACAACCTCCTCAGGTGAAATCCACCATCAACATTAACAACCTCACCCGTTGAGAAGTTCAACTTACCTGAACAAAATACCGACACTGCCTGAGCAATATCCTGGGGATATCCCCAGCGTTTTATCGGAGTCAGACCTTCACCAATTAATTTGTTATACTTGTCCTTTACTACCTTAGTCATATCAGTATAGATAATACCAGGCCGTATCTCATAAACATTAATACTGTATTCGGAAAGCCGGTCGGCAAAAAGTTTAGTTATCATGCTAATCCCGGCCTTAGAGATACAGTATTCTCCCCTTGCTGGTGTTGATGCATAAGAGGATAGTGAACTTATATTGATAATTTTAGGTTCGAAATCAGAGTCCTCCACCACTTGCCGGACCATTATATTCGCGATAGCCTGGGTTAAAAAGAAAGTTCCCTTGAGATTGATATTCATCACAAAATCAAAGCTTTCCTCTGTTGTTTCCAGGATATCCATTCTTATCCTGGGAGCAACTCCGGCATTATTTACTAAAATATCAATCCTCCCGTACTCTTTCATAACCCGCTTACAGAAGTTGCAGCGGTCTTTACTCTGGGCAAGGTCTCCCTGAAAATAAAATATCGGTTGACCTTCTTTTTTAAGCTCTTTTATATTTTTTTCAGCTTTTTTTGGCTCCAGAATATCAAATATGGCTATAGCACAGCCATCTTTCGCGAGCTGTAAAGCAACACCATGCCCAATTCCTCGGGCTGCTCCTGTAACAACAGCGACCTTCTGCTCAATCATCATATCTCCACACTCCTTTTAACAGGGTTTATAATGTATTTAAAGTTTAAAAAGTCTCTCACTGGATAAAGAAAAAGCTCGATTTATCTATTCATAGCTTCAGTATGAAATAAAAGTCAAATAGAAATCAAATTTAAGTACTTAAACTCTTATAATGTCATCCGGTAGGTGCAATAAACATATATTATAAATCTCCAGTTTTCCTGTTATTTTAAACAACTGTTTTTTATTTGTATTTGCTGAATTTATCTATTTTTTGACACTGCTGATGCCTCTTTGTACACATTGGCATAGAGGTCAGCATCACGGACAACACAGCCTGTTTTTGAACCCCAAATCATAAGCTGGGAACACTTGCTACAGGCAGTACAACACTTTTTAGGGTCAAGTTTACCCTTTTCCATAAGATCTCTGGCAAAATACGGATAGGCAAAAGCCTGTCTACCAAATCCGGCTAAAGTATGTCTTCCGGCCATAATGTTGGCAGCTGCAGCTGCTCCGCCAAACTGCTTTAACCAGCTGTATCCACTTCCCACCACAGGTAATTTAGGAAATTCTTGTTGCATATCTTCTGCAAGCATAAATAACCGCTCAATCCCTTTTAAGGGATGTTCTGGTTGTTCATAACCTTTATTAACCGGCTGATTATAGGGTCTGGTAATATGTGAGTGATAATACGGGGTACTGGCGGAAGTATTGAGTATGGCCAGACCTAATTCTTGTAGTTCTTTTACTAGTCTTTTTGGTTCTGTAAGATCGACCTTAGCAGCTTCCCCTTTTACACCTTGATTAACTCCCCAGGAATTTTCTGTATTTACAGCGTCAAAAATATTTAATCTTACTCCGATAATTAACTCCGGGGCTTCTTCTCTAATCCGTTCTATTATCTCTTTTAGAAATCGTGTCCTATTTTCATAAGAACCACCATATTTCCCTGAACGGTTTCTAGCACCAAGCAGCTCTGATATCAGGTATTTATGACATGACTTTACATCAACTGCATCAAAACCAGCTATATAAGCCAACTTAGCAGCTTCAACGAAATTATTTTGAATCTGATTCAGTTCTTTATCTGTTAGGACAGAATAACTTTCATCTATGCCAACAACTTTATCAAAAACAGGATCGTGGACAACAATCAAGGGTTTCCTGAAACCATCTGATTGGCTAAATCTACCCGAATGGGTTATCTGCAGAACACAGAAGGGTTCATGATTATCTCCAAATTCTCCTCTTGCTGTTTCTTTTGTTATCTTTACCAGTTCAGAAAAACTCGATTCAGTTTTTTTATTTAAAATCACCTGGTGTGGATTGGTTCGGCCATCAGCTTGAACAGCTGTCGCTTCAAACCAGATTAAACCAGCCCCTCCCCTGGCATATCTCTTATATCTTCTAAAAGTCAGCTCACCCGGAGCACCATGGTCATTGCTATCAAAACCCTCCATAGGCTGGATGACAAACCTATTGGGAACCATCCTTCCATTAATCTCTAAATTCTTACTTAATACGCTTAAATCCTCTGAAAAACTGATATTTATATTATTTTGCAGACAGTCTTTTTTTATGTCTTCCAGAGTTTTATAATTAAATTTTACTGACATTATCATCATCTCAATTTATTCTTTTATCGACTGGTTTTTACTTTAGACCAGATATAGGGCCCAAACAGAATAAAAACTACTGAAATTAAAAAAAACAAGCTAATAGGCCTGGTTATATAAGTTGACCAATTACCATCAGATAACAATACAGCCCTGCGTAAATTAGTCTCAAAAATTGGCCCCAATATTAAACCTAATATTATTGGAGCAGGTGAAAAAGATAATTTCCTTAATATGAAACCGATAACACCGCTAATTATTAAAATCCATATATCAAATATCGAGTTATTAATTGCGTATGACCCTATAAGACAGAAAACTAAAATAGCAGGAATTAAATAATTCTTGGGAAATGTAATCAATCGGGCAAAGTATTTTGCACCCAAAAGCCCAATTATCAGCATAAAAACAACAGATAGTAATAGGCTAATATAAATAGATGAAACAAAAGGCATCTGCTGCTGAAACAATATCGGTCCGGGTCTAAGACCTTGAATTATTAATCCGCCCATCAAAACAGCTGTCATAGGATCACCAGGAATTCCGAGGGTTAACATGGGAATTAAAGCCCCGCCTGTACTTGCATTATTAGCTGCTTCCGGAGCAGCAACACCATCAATTATTCCTGTGCCTAACAAATGGCTCCTTTTAGAGAACCTCTTCTCTTGTCCATAGGCAACTAAAGAAGCAATAGACCCTCCGGCTGCAGGTATTGCACCTACAATAACTCCTATAACAGAAGATCTTAATATAGAAGGCGTCAGTCTTTTAAATTCTGATAAAGGGGGAATTAAGTTCTTTAGAGTTTGCCAAACAATCTTTATGTGTTGTTGTTCAGAGATTTGAATAAACATCTCTGCTAAACCATAAACTCCGATCATAACCGGGATTACGCTAACACCGTCAATTAGCTCAGCCCGTGAAAAAATAAATCTAGGAAAAGCAGTAATTGGATCCATGCCAACTACACCAATAATTAGACCTAGCACTCCCCCTATTAAACCCTTTATTAATGAGCCGGGAGAGATAACTGCAATGATACTTAAACCAATTAATGTTACTCCGACATATTCTTCTGCACTAAATTTTAATGCGATACTTGCAATAAACGGAGCGGCAATAACCAGAATAAATACACTAAATAACCCCCCGAAAGCAGATGAAACAGTTGCTACACCGATTGCCTCCCCTGCTCTTCCTTTTTTACAAAGGGGGTATCCATCGAATACCGTAGCTATCGCAGAGGGAGTACCCGGAATGTTTATAAGAATCGCCGAAACAGACCCACCGTATACAGCCCCTGTATAGATTCCAAGCAAAAAAGCAAATGAAAGCACAGCATCCACCCCGAAGGTAAAGGGGATAAAGATAGCAATAGTCATTGTAGCTGTTAACCCTGGTAATGCCCCGAAAATTATACCTACAAGAACACCAAAAGCAGATGCTACAAACATCAATGGGTTAGTAAAAAAATGTAATCCTTCAAGATACAGATCAAATGCAAATAACTCCACGAAACTTCACCTCATAGCACTAAATTAATACGATTTACTTAATTAAAACAAATATCCCGTGGGAAAAGGAATTTTGATAAAAACCTTAAATACCAGAAATATAATAGCAGTTATACCTGTAGAAACAAGTAAAATACTTGTTAAGCCAAACTTCTCTTTATCAGATAGGCAATATACCAACATGACTATAAAAATAAAAGTTGCTACTACAAAACCTAAACTACTTAATAAAAATGGATAAATAATTAACATTCCCAGAGCAATAAAAAAGAGAAATAATGCACTCTTTGTAGTCCAAAACTTATTGCTTTTTTGGTTTTCCGAGGTTTTTCTTAAAGAAACAACTAGTAAAAGAAGGGCAAGAATTCCAAGGATCACTGCAAGTAGTTGAGGATAAAAACCAGCATTTAACACTTTTACTCTACCCTCGCGAACCGGGAAAGTCCCTGACTGAAAATATAAAACCCCGGAAAAAATTAATAAACAAATACTGGTTATAATATCGCTTTTTTTCAATGAAATAGCTCTCCTTCTGCAAAGCGGAATACATAAAGAACATCTACTGTTAGTTCTCCTTCCCTGGAAAATCCTCAACACAGAACCTTCCTGGGAAGGAGAACGCCAATCTCAATACTCTATAAGCGCCAACCGACTCCTCCTATTTAAAATAATTATAAATTGAGCCGGTAAAGATAGCACTATTTTAATCATCAACAAATTCTATGCCAAGTTCATTAACCAAGTAGTCAAGTGAGTCCTCAGTATCTTTGATTTTTTTAGCAAACTCTTCTGCATTAAGATAAACTGGTTGGAAACCTGCACCTATTAGGAAATTCCTGATCTCAGGATCCTGCAGGGCCTCACCTATGCCTTCTTCCAATACTTTAATTTGTTCTTTTGTTATTCCTTTAGGAGCAACAAAACCCGAATAATTACCCATTACCACATCTATTCCCAGTTCTTTTAAAGTAGGTACATCCGGAAAATCAGGATGTCTTTCGTTAGAAGCTATCGCTAACATTCTCAATTTTCCAGCCTCTATATGAGGTGCTACATCGGGAAGTGGAATATTTGTTGAATCTACATGCCCTCCTAAAAGGGCAACAACTGCTTCAGCATAAGCCACGTAAGGTATGTGGTTGAGTTCTATGCCAGCTTTATCCTCAAATACAATCGCACTAATATGAGCGCTTGCTCCGATTCCAGAATTGGAATTCTTTATTTCTCCAGGATTTGCCTTTGCATAAGATACGTATTCTTCCAGAGTTTTCCATGGGCTATCTGCATTGACAGTTACTGTTGCCGGTATAGTAATTGCCTGAGCAAGCGGTTCAACATTTTCCATCTTAGGATAAACCGGAGACACGTATTGAGCTGAAACAGTAGACATAGAAGTAGTGCCAAATACATAACCATCAGCTACAGCATTTTCGATAAGAAGCGATCCTATAATTCCGCTCCCACCAGGTTTATTTTCAACTACAAAAGGCACATCAAAATAATCCTCCAGCCATTTTGCAATAGGTCTTGTTAAAACATCGGTCATGCCACCAACAGACCAAGGAATTATTATCTTGACGCTTCTTTCAGGATATGCAGCAAATACTGTCCCAGCCGCGCTCAACATTATCGCGAAAACTAATAATACTATTAAAGAATTTTTCATTCTTTTCGTATTCATTTTTATTCCTCCATTTTATTATTTTTTCTTACTTTTCTTTTACTATTATACATTATATTCTATTTTATCATTAATCACCCCCTTTTTTTTAGCATATTTAATCTTGCCCAGTTAGAAGTTACATGATTAAAGTCACAAGGAATCATTTGCTTGAGACAAGAATTTGCTGCCCATGTACAACAGTAAGCTAATAAAAACTCAATTTTTTTGGTTTCAGTAATACTACTATCTTTGCACTCTGCCTGATGTTGCTCCTCCCGCTAAATTTTCTACCTCTTCAACTGAAAGTAAAGGCAGATCACCGGGAATAGAATGCATAAGGCAAGATGCTGCTACTGCAAATTCCAGGGACGCTTTATCATTAGGCAAGTTATTAATACCGTAAATTAAACCTGAGGCAAAAGTATCTCCTCCTCCTACCCTATCTACAATATTATGAATTTCATACTTTTTTGAAATAAGAAACTCCTCCCGATTATTAAGCACCGCTGACCATCCGTTGTTGTTTGCAGAATGGCTTTCCCTTAAGCTTATGGCAATTTTTTTAATATTGGAATATAAACCAAGAACTTTATCAGTCAATTCTCTATATCTTTCTGTTTGAAGTCTTCCTGACTCTACATCCACATCCACTTTAATCTCAAGAGACTTCTGGCAGTCTTCTTCGTTTCCCATGACAATATCAGCATATTTAACCAATTCACTCATTACCTCAGGGGCAGACTTTCCATATTTCCATAAATTTTTTCTAAAGTTAAGATCACAGGAGACAGTAATACCTTTTTCTCTGGCTTTTTTCACTGCCTCTAGAGAAAGCTCTGAGGCCGAAAGAGAAATGGCTGGAGTAATACCAGAAATATGAAACCAACTTGCTCCGTCAAATACCTTATCCCAATTAATATCTCCAGGTTTTGTCTCGGCTATAGCTGAATGAGAACGATCGTAAATAACCTTGGACGGTCTCTGATTGGCTCCAGCCTCTAAAAAATAGATACCCAATCTGTTCCCTTTTCTCACGATAAGCGAAGTATCTACGCCCTGTCTTCTTAATTCTCCAATACAAGCATCTCCAATTGAGTTATTAGGAACTACAGAAACATAGGCAACGTTTAAACCAAATCGGGCCAAACCCACCGCTACATTTGCTTCCCCTCCTCCAAAAGTAGCCTCCAGGAGAGGGCTCTGAAAAAATCTTTCCCAATTTGGTGGTTTAAGCCGTAACATTATTTCCCCAAAAGTAATATATTTTTTCACTTTTCCTTCCTTTTTAAAAATTATTTTTACACAAGATGAACAGCAAATCCTATGACTGACTTAAACGGGTTTTAATTTGTTCTAGTCTCTCTTCAATTCCTTCTTCTCCCGGTAAAATACGCCGAATACCAAAAATTGGGATATTTTCAATTCTTTCTTCTTTTAACAATTTTATTAATTCTTCAATAAAGACACCAGGACCTTCCTTCTCTGAAGTATCCCGATCAATCCCCAGCATTGTTCCTTTTCCTTTGGTAATCTCTACACCGCAGGAAGGACTGGGATTCATGCCGATAACACCTAATATATCAAATCTAAATTTAAGATAGTCTTTTATTTGTTTAATGACTTCTTCTGCTTTTTCTCTAAAGCATTTTCTCATTTCTTCCGGAGCCATTTCGCCGTATTTATATTTTTCCAATCCAAGACAAAGATATTCTGGACAGGGCATCTGAATAATTCCCACACCGCAATCAAGGACAGTTTTAATTAAAGGCATTGTAGCACCATCATAGGCACATCCCCCGGGAAACCTGGTATTGGTATTTAAAAAACAATGTGCAAGAAAAATAACTTTTCGTTTCCTTTTATCACTCAGAAATATATATCCCAGGCGAAAAGCATCTGCAAAAGAACCTTGAAATTGAATATCGCCGGTTGCCCAGATAGAAATAAAGAAAGACAGTTTTATTTCTGCTATTCGATTTAAATTGTTTCTAGAACATTTCAAAACGATGTCCGGTTGGTTGGAATCAGTAAATTGAAAACCATTCTCCGAAGTTTGCCAGAAATAATTTTCACCATCAATAATCCATTGAATCTGTCTTTTCCAATCATGAAAACGTACTTGTAACAAATCAGATTGGTTAACTTGCTCTATTAATTTTTCTAAATCCTGCTTAATACTAATTTGAATCGCTCCTCTTTATTATAAATTGTATCAATTATTTTAAAATTATTTTTGCACAAGATGAATAGCAAATCCTGATACTTCTTGATCTAAATAAACCGCTTTAAGTGTACCGTCCTTTTCTTCTGCGGTCTCAGGAAGAACTGAAATACCCTTCTTTTTTAAATGGGCTATTGCCCTATGAATATCGTTAGTAGCTATAGCTATATGTCCATGCTTCCCTAAATACTGGCTTTTGATAACCTCAAAACCTGGACCAACAAAAATGGAACTTATTCCCTCTATTGCTGGAAGATAAAAAAGGCGTGAAAGTAGGTTTGCGGAATTAAGAGCTTTGTCTTTATTTTTTTCATTTATCCCCAGATGAGCGAACTCAAAACCCAACATTATAGAAACCGCTTCCTTGGTAAGTCTGGTAATCTCATCAAAATTACCCGAAGAGATGAGTTCTAGCTTTACCATCCAACTACCACCACAGGCATGTACTTTATTGTTAGAAAGGTAAGAACATAAGTTATTCTGGTTAATACCTCCTGTAGGGATAAATTTTATCCCGGTATAAGGTGCTGACATAGATTTGAGAAGTGGCAATCCTCCTGATGCTTCAGCGGGAAAATATTTTACTACTTCAATTCCTCTCTCCAGGGCCATCTCAATTTGGGTTGGGTTATTTACGCCAGGAGTTATCGGAATGCTGTTTTCCATACAATAATCTACTACTCTTGGGTTAAAGCCCGGGGATACAATAAATTTAGCACCTGCAGAAATTGCCTTTTTTACCTGTTCGATAGTTAGCACAGTTCCTGCTCCGACTAAAAGATTAGGGAGTTCTCCGGTTAAGATTTTAATTGACTCTTCTGCGGCAGAAGTTCTGAAAGTAATTTCAGTAATAGGGAGATCACCCTCAATAAGTGCTTTCCCAAGAGGAAGCGCATCTTCAGGTTTTTCCATTTTGACCACCGGGACAATCCCTAGTTCACCAATCTTTTCAAGGATTTCATTCATTTAAATAATCTCCTTTATAAAAACATACTATTTATTACTGCAATCTTTATCGTTAAGATTAAGTATAATGAATTTATGCTTTATATCGGTCAGATACTAATCTATCTTCTATTCACAAGTAAACTCTTTTCCCTGCTTCTTAATTATTCCTTTTTATAATTTGCCATTATATCCCAATCTTTTAGATATCTTTTTGCTTATTTCGAGAAGAGCTTTTTTTTGATTATTACGTGTGTTTACATCTATCCTGAAAGCAGGACCTGAAATACTAATAGCAGCTATTATCTTTCCTTGAAAATTCCTAATAGGGGCAGCTATACAGCGAACATCTTTTTCATTTTCTCTTCTATCTAAGGCAAAACCCTGTTCTCTTACTTTACCAAGTTCTTTTTCTAATTCCTTTTTATCAGTGATGGTATTCTCGGTAAGGCGAGGAAGCCCTTTTTCCCCTAATATTTTTTTTCTTTCTTCCACTGAAAGATAGGCTAACAGCACCTTCCCTAAAGAAGTACAGTGAAGAGGGGCTCTTTTACCCACGTAAGAGATCATCCTTATAGTTTGAGAAGACTCCTCTTTAGCTAAGTAAAGAACTTCTCCTGCTTCCAAAACTCCTAAATGAACAGTTTCGTTACACTGATTTACTAACTCTTTTAAATGGGGGGTGGCCTCTCTTACCAGGTCCATTTGATGAAGTTTAGCCATGCCTAATTCCAATGCTTTCAGGCCTAATTGGTATTTCTGAGTATGGGAATCTTGTTCTACATAACCCCAGTGTTTTAATGTATCTAATATACGGTGAATAGTACTGGGATAGAACCCTAATTTTTCACTAAGCTCAGTCATATTCATAGAGGAACCTTGTTGAAGTAAAATTTCAAGAATAGAGAGGGATTTATTTAAAACTTTTATAGGGTACTTAGGGGATTTTTTCATCTTGTTTCCCTTACTGTCTTTCTACATTATAGAAATGGTTTCTATTCTAATTCTATTCTTATTATACAAGATGAATTTTAATTTTGTCAACTTTTTATAGCAAGACTATATTAAAATATTTTTCACGTAATAAATTATGCAGGGTTTTAAAATACCGAAAGTATATTCTATATAATAACAGATAAATATATTTGCAGAAATCAATAAATAATATGTTTTTTTCTAATCTTAAAATAAGTATTAAGAAAGAATAGATTCTTTTAAATATCAATAATAGATCCGACATTACAGAAGAAGAATCGATCTCCAAATTCTTGAAATAATCGCATTGAGGTTTCCAATCCGGTACAATGAGAAACGCCAATTTTTTCTATATCAAATTTTTTTAAAGCTTGAATTGTTTTTTCCTTTGTTTCCTCACTTGCCGGACCTAAATGAGTTCCACCGATAATTGTGCGAATGTGATTTTGACCGGTTTTATCAATGATATGATTAATGATATTTATCATACCTGAATGTGAGCACCCCAAAATAATAATGAGACCTTTCTCAGTGTTCACAATTAATGTTTGATCATCAATAATAAGATCTTGAGCATAACCTTCCTTGGTTTTAAGTAAAAATCTTTTACTGCCTTTTTCAAATTCAGTCAAACGAGGAATTTCTCCGCTCAACATTAAATCCGGTACAATTTCCCTAAAATTAGTATTAAATTTAAATTGAGCTCCTCTGCTTTCTAATATTTCTCGACGGAAAGGAATTCCGATATTTCTCTGTTTTCCTTTATCTATTACATAACTGTTTTTAAAAAGGCCAGGATGAGAATATACCTTAACCTTATCAATTTGTTCTAAGACATCCAAAAGACCCCCGGTATGATCTACGTGATGGTGACTAATAATAATACCTTTGATCGTCGATAGGTCTTTATTGAAGTATTGGGCATTATTAACAATGCTCTTACCTTGCCCGGTGTCAAAAAGAAAATTGCCTTGATCGGTTTCGATAAATACTGCCCATCCATGTTCGGCTATTGCTCCAATATTGCCAAATACACAATTTTCACAAAGAATGGTTAACCTTCCCTTCATTTCCGAACCTCCTCTTTATTGTTTTTGATATTCCAGATATTAATTTAAAAATGTAATACTCGATTCACGGTTTATATATCTAACATACATATTTGTTTATACAAACTTTTATTAATTGGCGAAGTAGTACCGCCTGTCGACCTATCTTGGCCTACACTTCAAATGATCTCGAGTTTCTTCGATTATTTCCCACACCTCGGAATTTAAAATCTTTTCCTTAGTTTCACTTCTTGATTGATGGCCGTCATCAATAATCAGTATTCCTTCTTTTTTGGTAATTCTTTTTAGTTCTTTAAGGAACTCGGTAGGTTGTTTAATTATAAAAAACATATCAATTGCACACACCATATCTGCCACATTATTGGGGATATCGCTTTTATATCCGGTAACCAAGAGTGGTATAATATTTCCAAATTTTAATTTCTCCATTTTGCTTTTAACCGCTTCGATGGCTAATTCGTGAATATCAACTGCATATACTTTTCCAGATTGTCCTACTAATTTAGCAAATCTAATAGTGTACCTTCCTGGACCACAACCGTAATCTACAATTGTCATTCCCTCTACTATCCCAAATTTTCTTACCCGCTTGTCTATATACCGGAATATAAAATCAACAATCTTAAAGGTAAATGTCATCATCTTGAATGACTTTTCAGACATTTTTTCTGTTTCTCTTTTATGGATATTATCTTTTAAACCCATATCATCCTCCTTCTATATAAAACTCAAACCACATACTCCATCACATTAGAATTACGCAGGAAGAAAACAGGACTTATCCTATTTTTTCTATGGTTCAGTTTTCCCTTTTAAGAGTTCTTTCTTTAGGATTTCTATCTAATAATGATACCTATGGTCTTAAACATCTGGTAAAAAAACTCTCAGATCCCATAGGTTTCCACTAAAAGCTACTTAATTATTGACCTGGTACATCTGTCCCTACTTTCCTTTGATCTCATTTTTTTTCTTTTTTCATTTGTAAATAAATTTTTAAGCTACAATAAAACAACAGAAACGGAAGCAATAAGTTAAGAGAAATAATAACCGGATAAGAGCTTATTCCAAGCTTGATCAGTTCATAAATATGAATTAAAATCCATACTATTGCCATTATCATAATTAATTTGCTATCTCTTTTTTGCCACCAATGAATCGCCATGACGATAGCAGTAATGAATCCTATAATCGGGCCAGAATATGAGCTAACAATAAAAAATATCAAATTACTTAATGCCAGCAGCACTAATATAAATAGAATAATTTTCTCATTTACACTTTGCATCTTAAGACTCCCTTCTTAGCCCTCTCAAAACATTCCACATGGGAACCTTCTTCATATACTCCCTATAATCATCTCCAAATTTCATGACATTAAATTCATCTTCTTTTTTAGATGCCATCCAAGCACAAAATATAGCTATTATACCTGATATCATCGAAATAGTAGATTGGATTGCTAATATCTGACCGATTCCCCATAGAGCAAATCCTAAATAAAGGGGATGACGAATTATTCCAAATATGGTTCCTTCAATCAAGACAGTTGTCTCCTCAATTCCTTTTTAGGGCCGCTACTAAGGTTAGATAGATTCTTTGGCTTTGGGTGTCCAAAAATCAAAAATTCGGGGAAAGACTATGATATCAAGAATGGCTGCTAATATGACCCCTATTCCAAACATGACAAAATCCACAGGATCAAAAGTGTGACCGAATATAGGAACACCAAAGAATTGTGCAATCTCCGTAAAAGAAGCAACTCCGAACATCAAGATACTCTTGACAATCCAGGACTTCAACAAAGGAAACTTGCTAAGACCCAATAAGAAATAGAAGCCGAAAGGAACAAGGATATCGAGCAAATAACCGTTGACAAATTCTGGGTATGGACCTTTGTAATTACTACCTGTAAAGAAATGGATTAGTGCAATCAAGATCATAATACTTACGATTACTACCTTTTTTCGAATTATTGACCTGCTACACCTCCCCCCCTAATTT
Organism: Atribacterota bacterium; assembly: GCA_030666935.1. Classification (GTDB taxonomy): domain Bacteria; phylum Atribacterota; class Phoenicimicrobiia; order Phoenicimicrobiales; family Phoenicimicrobiaceae; genus Sediminicultor. The sequence goes on from DAOUWX010000019.1 coordinate 13,945, forward strand.
ATTTCCTTAACTATAGTTTTTTTCTATTCAGATTTCTTAACACTCAGATTTTTAACAATGTAGCTTATTATCTTGTCTAAATCAAACGTTTCGCGCTCGTTCGCGCATTCAGTTCTTTGCGGTTCGCTATAATTTATACACTGCGGATATCGAATAACACAACTCACCATAATAAGACTACCACTTTTAATGGTAGAATAAGCATATTGGGTGTAAATGGTTCCCGCCGCTCCTTCACTTAACGATTCTATACAATAGATTCGTCCATCAATTCTTCTTTTTATTGTTTTATACAGTAAATCGCTTTCAGAAGATGTTATCTTGCAATCTATTTGACCATCGTTTATTTTAAATTTCGGAGGGTATTTTTCTTCCTCATTAACGATTTTCACTTTCCAATCTTGACTACCGATATATTCGGTATTCAAATCAACCAGAATATTATAATGCGGCTGCTTTTCAGACCCATTATCAATATCTTCAATTATTATCTTAACCTCAGGCTGTGAGACATTTTCGCCTTCATTTTCCCCAATGCCGATTAATAAAATAATTCTGTCGTCTGCCTGGTAATTTCCATCACTTATTTCTTGAATACCACCACTTTCAATCCAATCCGTCCATGCGCTTGAGGTAAGCCACCCTGAATATGCACCGGTACCCATCACAACTATAACGATAAAAGTAATGGCTAAAACCATGAAAATATTTTTATTCATAATCAAATCCTCCCTGGTAAAGGAGTCGGGCCTCCACAGGTTTATCCCTTTTTTTCCCGATAGTTTATACTACCAGTAGGTTGTTGTAAAACAAAGAACCGTCCCCTATTTTAATTACAGGGACTTTCACCCTGTAAGAAATATAGAGCTTCTTGGCGCATCTTCCGCCAAAAGTTACCGGATTATTGAGTTGGGACATCTGTCCCCTGTCACATTTTCTGTAAAAATCTAGGTCGATGACATATATCCGCAGTAAGGCGCAGTAATGCCAATTTTAATATCCAGGACCATTTAAATCAATATCTTCATTTGGCCATTCATAATTATTCGGATAAATCATTATATAATTATCCCACCATGGATTTTTCTGCGAATTTTCTTTATCTTTATTATTATAAAATCTATTATTTATAATTTTAGCTCCTAATTTTTTATAAAATAAAGGTATCCCAGTTTGAAATAAACAGACCTTATAATCACTATTATCAATTTTTTTAAATGCTTTTAAAATAAGCTTTTTCCCTAATCCTTCCCCTCTCTTATTTGGTGATACGCATACGTCACATAATGCCACTACTTCTAAAGAATTGTTATTATAAAAAATTTTTCTTAGAAAAGTCTTTGCCTGAGCAATTAAAATATCATTTTCAATGATTAATATTACTTCAGAGTTTTTGTTACTTTTAATATAATTATCAACTTCATCTTCAACCTTATTAAAATTATTATCTTTTGGTGGCCAAACTAATTTTAAAAGTTTTATTATATTTATTATTTCATTTCTACTTAAATTTTTACATTTTTCATTTTTTATTATCATAAATTAATCCATTTAGATTCTTGGCATTATTTCGCCTAACGTACTCCTTCATTTGCGAAGTCCAAAAAAAACTATTATGGGGTCAAGTCTTGCAATATTACTTTTCCTCTTTCCCCTCATTTTTTTTAATTGAAATACTGACATATCCTATCTTTTCTATGGTTTTAATTTTCCATTTTACAGGGTCTTCCTTTAAGCTGACTATTCATAGTAATACCTAAAGTCTCAACCATCCGGTTAAAAAACTCCTCAGACCCCATAGGTTGTCACGGTAGGACAGCCAGTTACCCGACTGCCCCCGTACAGATCCCAGCGTGCGGAACTACCGCACTGGGCTCTTCAGAAATACTCGCTTCCGTAAAAGACAAATTAGCATTGCCTTCTTTGCTATTCCCTGCAGGGAGGTTTGCATTTGTTATCCAGTCCTACTTACCCGGCAAATGTTTCCTTTGCAGGCTACGTATTCTGTCAGCCCCTTCCTCTATTTTTTATGAGTAATATAGGCTGATCCGACTCCCTATAAGCCATCAGTCACCCTCTCTTTTCATCGGGATTTGTGGGGTCAGGCCTTGCAATGCCACTTTTATTCTTTTTCTTCCATTCTTTTTACCGCCCTACTTACCGTAGCATAATGGA
>DAOUWX010000024.1 GCA_030666935.1 Atribacterota bacterium
ACTTCATAATCGGATTTCTGAAATAAGTCAACTACAAATCGGGTAATGGGAACAGGTTCGCTTTCAAATTGCCCGCACCTTACCTGTTTCACTGAACCCATATTTAAAAATAAGATATTTTTAACTAATTCATCAATACTGTAGTTGGCGTTCTTAACATCAATTACTATTCTCTCAGGTGCCTCTAAATAAGAAACCTCATATTCTGAAATAGCTCCACTTGCTTTAATGGTAAGATGGGTATAATTGGGTAATTTTTTATACCAGATATTAGAAAACCAAATATTTTCAGAACTGGCATTTACCACAAATGAAGTTATTAAAAATAAGACTGTAATAAAAATTAATAAAGTTATTTTTCTACTTTTATAATTCATCTGATAAATCTTCACCTCCTATTTTTACTGAAAAAAAGTATCCGTTATAATCGATAATTACCTCATCGTTTTTTATTTCTTTTACGATATATCTATCTAATAAAATATCATACAAATTGGCAATAAATATTTCTTCATTCATTGTAATAATTGCTACCCTATTATCTTTTGAACCAATTATTCCGGTTAGCTTTGTCCCCGGAGGTAACACTGGTTTTTGGAACCTCAAGACACTCCCTTCTTCCTCTTCCTTCTCTTCCGTTTCTTCTAAAAAGTAAGAAGTACTTACCTTCTGAAAAGGATTTCGATTGCTTGGCGGTTCATACGGCTCATAAACAAATATTTTTTCGTCGTATCCCTTCTTTCTATTTTCCATTTCAATTTCAAATTCAGTCTTTTCCTTTACTACCGGTTCAACTTCTGCCTTAGACGTTGTTGCTGTGGGTGCAGGAGTTGTTACCGCAACCAAGGCAACAGGAGATTTCACGACACTTTCTGGAAATAAAAGAGGATATCCCCACCAATAAAATGCACCGGCAGCTATTATAAGAATTAGCAAAATAAACAGTATTTTGCCTGTTTTGCTCCCACCCGTTTCTGATTTTTTAAATAAATTCCCGATAGATATTTTTCTCATACTCTAATTAGAACCCTCTTTTCTTAATACATAAGCATACATGGTTATAGAGATATTTAAATTATCAGCTTCTGTCCCTGCCCTGGTTAATCTTAAAGTTTTAGCATCGATTATTCGTGGTAAATTCTCTATCCTATCTAAATAAGCTATTAAATCAAAGTAACTGGCGGTTAAACTCATGGTCATAGGCATATTCCCATAAATCCTATCTTTTTGCCAGGAAATATTCTGAGGAGTAAAAGTTGTAAAATCAACATTAAATTCAGTCAAGGTATCTTGGATCATTACTAACAAATCAGGGATTTCTTTTTCCATCGGTAATAAAACTTCCAGGAATGCTAATTTTTCTAATAAGACTGCATATTCTTCCCTTAAAGGCTCGAGCCGTGCTGCAATTCTTCTACCTTCAATAATTTTCTTGGTTGTAAGCTCAATATCTTTATCTAATTGTTCAATCTTTAACATCCTTGGTTGATAGACATAGGTATAGTTAACATAAGCAAAAACAACCAGTAATATAAATACTATAAATGCTGTCATCCCTTTAGATAATTTCATCTTACTCTACCCTCTTCGGTATAAATAAACCCGATAGCCTAAAGTTTACAATCTCTACATCTATATCCTCTTCTTTAATTTTATTCTTTCTGACATAACCTAGCTCAATATTATCAAAAGTAGGGTCATCCTTTAAAGTTACCATATACTTAGCAATCAAATAATTATTATAAGTATTGGCGGTAAAGTCAAAAGTTTGATTAGCGCTTAAAGAAAGGTTGTCTATCCAGACTTCATCCCTAAGCGAAGCACTATACTCACCTAATATCCGGGATAAATGAGCTTGGGTATTAATTAAACCTTCTATAACTTGGATTCGTTCTTCCACCATTTTCTTATCTTTTTCCAAGTCCTTCACTTCTTTTATTATTTTTTCAAGGACTGCTAATTCAATTTTCATCATTTTAAGTGTCTGTTCTTTATAGTCTATTTGTAATTCCAAATAATAATATAAATACGCTGAACCAAGTGCTAAAAGCACAACAAATAGAATAACTAAAACTCTTATTATATTAAATTTTTCTTTTTCCTTATATTCAATTGGCAGAAGATTAATATTTGCCATTTTTTAAATTACCTTTCTCTCATTGCCAAACCAATTACTGTGGCTAGGGTATCTTTTAATTTATTCATTCTTTTTATATCAAATACCCTTTCATCTATTTTTAACTCCTCAAAGGGATTTCCAATTATTACCGGAATTTCAAATTGCTCACTTAAAAAATCTTTAATATTAATTATATTAGCACAACCACCGGATAATATCATCTTATTATATTTAACTTTTTGACTTTGCGTTTTATAATAACTTAATGATTTTCGCACTTCTTTGGTTATTTGATTTAATATTTTTACTATTATCTTTTCACTTTCGTTTTTCTTTTCTTCCTCTTTTTCCGGGTCTACTACTATTTTGGTTTCTCTTTTAAGCTTTTCTGCTTCATCAAAAGAGATATTGAAAGATTTGACTATTGCTTTGGTGATATCATTCCCTCCGATTAAAATATCTCTGGTAAATTTTAAATTATTTTTCCCCACCAAAGTAAGAATGGTGTTGCTCGCTCCAATAGATAGTATTATATCAATAATTACACTTTCTTTTTCTTCTTCTTTTTTATCAGAAAGATTATTTTTAAAGGCTCTAATATTAGCAGAAGAAACTACATCTACTATTTTGGGTATTGTCCTTGCTTTTTTTAATACTTCCATGTAGGGCTGAATGGTAGTCTTTGGAGCTGCTACTAAAAGAACTTTCATCATCTTATTCCCGTCTTTTTCTACAAATTCTTCTACCTTCTCAGCATCGATAATAGATTCATCTAAATCATAGGGGACATATTTGGGGGCTTCCCATATTACTCCGGCCATTAATTCTTTATCTTCCATCAAAGGGAAGACAATCTCTCTAACTATTACTTTTTGCCCGGTTATGGCAATAATTGCCTTTCTATCCCTTATACCGCTATCTTTTAACAATGCAATTAAAGCATCGGCAACAACAATGGGATTTAAAATCTCACCATTGGCAATAGCTCCTTCGGGGCTAAGGGTAATTCCATAATTACCAAGCTCATAACCATCATTTGTTCTATGTACTTTTGCTACTTTAATAGAACGTGCACCAAAATCTATTGCAAACATATCTACTCCTTGTTTCTGTCATTGAGAGCTTCGATTTATCGAAGCGCAGTAATCTCATCTACCTTCTTCCTTCCCACCGTTTCTTATATCATTCCAGCGGTTTTTTCTGTCATTCTCGCGAAAGCGGGAATCCATCTTCTCCGTCATTGCGAGCACCGCTTGCGGTGCGCGTCAATCCCTTATTTCATTATTTATTTCTTGAGTATAATTTAAAAAATTCATCCAAACTCATTTCTCAATCTTCTCTAATTATCTTGCGTAAAAGTCCTTTGGGTATATTTTTGTTTCTATGTACCGGAATAGTTGTCGCTCTTCCGTCCTCTGATCTCAACCTAACATGAGATCCCTTTGTCCTTGTAATTCTGAAACCTATCGATTCTAAAAAATTTATAAAATCTTTGCCTTTAATTGCAGGAAATTTTGGCATTCTGACCTACTTCTAGCTCTCTAAATCCAACAAACTTATTTAGTTCCTCAACTTTAGTCTCCTCTAGACATATCTCAATGACTTCTTTTATATTTTCTAATGCCTTGTCTATAGTTTCGCCATACGAATGACAACCCTTAAATAAAGGACAAGTCACAATGTAATATCCATCTTCATCAATTTCAATAATTATTGGTAAATGTATTTTCTTCATTTCTAATCTCTCCATTCCAAACTCATCGTATTCATATGTAATTACGAGACTTACATAGTAATTCGTGGCAATCTCATATTACTATATCACATCATCGTAAACTTATCACATTAATTTCTTTTTCTTTAACTTTTTATATTCGATACTATCTTGAATTTTTCTTTTCTGTTTTCTTTCTTGACTCGATACAATCTTTTCTTGATTCTTGTTCTTTCTTGAATCTTATCTTTACTATATACTCGATACCCGATACTCGATACTGTTTTTTCTCAATACTCGATACTGTTTTTACATATATTCTCCACAACCTTTTAAAAATCCTTCTTTTTTTGAAAAATATATTAAAAATTATTTACTATATTTCTCTCCAGGATATTTTTACCCAAACAGGAATTCCCGTACCGGGAACTACAATATCCGCTAAATCTGTATCATAATATACATTCATTGAGCCCCCACCGCCATGAAAAACTCCATCATTTGCATAAATAGCACCTTTTTGTATATTAACATTACCATTAAGTGTAAATGTACTTTCAGTTTGAATTATTCCTTCGCCATGAACATTGCCATCAATTCTAATATAATCTTTAGCTACTAAAGAAAGTGGATTAGGACTATCGCCATTATCCAAAGTTACGTCTCCAAGCCCTCCCTTAACCCAAATATATCCTGTAGCAAGAATTACAGCATCATGAAGAATTAGATCAGTTGCAATGGTTACATTCCCGTCTATAAAATGTACCCCATATAAAGTATCCGGGGCATCAAATGTAACATCACCAGAATAATAATTATTGTATGTATTGCCATCTATTATATATTGTGTCATTGATATATCTTCATAATAATCCCAATAGATATGAGGAAACTCCTGATATGGCTGATTACCTGTGCCATAATTCGTATTTCCTGTAGCTGTAGCAGAACCATATTCCATATTAATTGTTCCATTATTAGTTAAGTCGCCATTTGAATGGATATTCCCATGAAAAGTTATCCCTCCATCTAATTCCATATTTCCATCAGTAAGAACAGCATAATCATAGGTCAAATTGGGGGACCTTTTTATTCCCTTTATTAACTTTACTTCAACTACACGATCTTGCGTATATTTACCTCCCCCTTCTATTGTTCCGGTTGAAGTAAGGGTTTTTGTTTCAGGAGGTCCAGGGTCGATATCAGAAATTACTACATTATAAAATTCTGTAGCAGTCCCTCCCGGAAGGCTACCGTGAAAGTTCAAACCAGCAGTATTAGCTTCGGATGAATTTAGATACCAAATTGCTTTTTCAATACCCCCATCTGCTTGATAAAATGCTTTTGTAGAATCTCTCTGCATAGAAGATAATTTAATGTCATTGCTGGTCATTGCCATTAAACCTACTACGAAAGTTACCATTAGAAAAATAAATATCAAGACAGTCACAAGAGCTGCACCTTTTTGATTTGATAATAAATCTTTAATTTTAATATTCTTTTTTTTCATCTTTCTCACCTCTTTAAATTGGTTAATTTACCTACTGACTAATTTACCAATTTTTTTAGTCTACTAACTTATCAATTCGATAACTTATCGATTATTCTTGTAAACCATAATTTCTCAAATTAACATCTGCATTTAAGGTTATATCAGGAGCATCATCTTTATCAACGTCCACTTTTAGATTTATATGTATTTTAGATACAGTTGCATCTGGTGATGTAACTTCAGTACCGCTATTATTGTAATATTTAAAAATAGCCTCTCCAGTTAATACATTTTCAATTAAAGGATTAGTATATCTTTGTATAGTAGTATCATTCAGGGCATAGGTAACAGTATAATCATAATCAATATCCCCATCAACGTCAAAATGAGGAACAAGAACAGCAATAGAAGTTTCTGAACCACTGGTAATATTTTTACCCTCTCTGATTTCTTTTACCATTCTGTCCATAGAGAGGCGGGCATTCCGTTGAGCTTCAAGTTGATATTGTCCAGTTACCCAAGCTCTAGTCCCCCCGGAAAAAAAAGTTACCAATCCAATAATAATAAGACTTAATATACCGAGAGCCACCATCATTTCGATTAAACTAAATCCATTTTTATTTTTCATAAATGAAATATTTGACAATTTATTGCCCCTCATCTTATCCCTCTCCCACAACTGGAGAGAGAATTGTTAATAAGTTATGGTTATGGTACATCAAATTCTATTGGATACTGTCCTGAAACTGGTGGGTAGAATATAACCTCAATATGTTTTCCAGCCATATCCTGTATAAAAGTTAATTTAATATTAGATGTATTAATTTCTCCAACTAATAGAGTAGTATCAATAATATCAACAATTACACCGCTTTTAGTATTATCGTTATAAACTTCTATATCATCTATCGCAATTTTAGATAGTCTTTGTGAGGGAGTGCTTTCTGACCAGGAAATTTTCATTTCTTCTACTACAATATTTTCTCCAGCAACTTCAACATCAAAAGTAATGATATCACATGTTGGAACACAAACTACACTATCACCTACTAAGGTTAAAGTAGTTTCTTCATAAAATTCTACTTCACAGATATTGTTTGACGAAATAGTATCGTATCCGTCGAAAGCAGTGGCAGTGATAGTAGCAGTTCCCACTGCTTCGGAAAATAATTCTATCTCTGCGATACCATTAGTGGTATATACGGTGCTACCATCAGAAAAAGTTCCAAAATTTGTAGTAAAAGTTATATCCCCTGCATATTCTGGTACATGTATGTTAGTCAAATCACAAACAGTAGCTGTAATCGTAGAAGTATTTCCTACACCTATTTTAACATTTTCAGGACTTGCATTTAATTCGATATGATCCTCTGTACCATAGAATTCTACTACTGCTGCTTCTATACTTTCTTTCAATTCTGAATTATATATTAAAGAAGCTTCAATGGTAGCAGTACCGGAACTCTCAGAAGACAATACTATTTCAGCTACACCATTAGTGGTATATACGGGGTTACCACCAGAAAAAGTTCCAAAGCTTGTAGGGGCTTTTGTAAAAGTTATATACCCGGTATAGTTTGATACTATCTTTCCAAAATAATCATATACGATGGCTTTAATAGTAGAAGTATTTCCTTCGGGAATAATTTGATAACTGGGTGTTAATTTAATATGGTCAGGAATTAATGCTAATATAACATTTATAGTAACAGACACTGCTGTTAATCCTCCTCCACTTGCAGTAATAATCGCTGTACCTGTAGATGATTGGCCAGAAAATTTCGTTGTATTAATAATACCCTCTGAATCAGAAGTAGGAAAAATCCAAGAAGATGGTTCTTCAAGATTTCCCCCGGTATCATTGCTTGTTAATTCTAAAGAAATAGTAATAGGTGAATCAGTAGGATTCGTATTAAATCCGTTTATATCTAATAAACTTACAGTTATCGTAGAGTATGCCTCATCAAAATACATAGGATTTGGATTAGCTGAAATTGATATAGCAACAGGCGGGCCTAAAAAACGTACATCAGTTTTACCACTTTCTAAATCAACAGCTGTTGCAACCACAATTGCCAATCCTGGATTACCGGTAGAATTTAAGATTATTGTGGCACTTGCATCACTCTCATCACCACTAAGAAAAGGTATTGTTATAGTAGAAGTAGACAGATTTCCTTCACCAAAAACACTGAAATTTATTACAACATCAGCAAATATATCTTTTTTCTTTAATATTTGGCTTGCTGCGTCTATTAAAGAAACAGTAATGGTAGAGTAATTAGTTGTACTTGCTTTAATAACTGATGGATTAGCTTCAAGGTTTATTTTTACTGGACCATTAGTAATTTTAATAGTAGTTGTATCGGTTACTGTCTTTTCATCAACAGGCAAATAAACTGAAGCTTCTATTAGGTTAAGCCCAAAATTTCCAGGCATTGTTCCGTTAGAGGTAAAAGTAGTGTTAGCCCTGCCATTAATAGGAGCTACTTCGATAGAGGTCAGACCATTAGAAAAGGTTCCAAATTTATCGGGAGAAGTTATTAAAAAGAATATATTACCTTCTCCAGTTTTTTCTCCCCAGTCAATAATGGTGTTTCCTTTTATATCCTTTACTACAGCAATAAGTTCTGTAGTTGCATGGACTGAATTTGTAGGAGTATTTAGAATATTGTAAGATTCAGAAAACAGCACAATTTTAGCAGGATCTGATGCAAAAACTTCTAAATATTGTACCAACATTGTGGTTTCTACTGTTTTACTAATTCCCTTTCTATCTTTCCAGCTAACAACAGTTAACACCTTTTTTAAATTGGGATCTTCTAATGAAACATTTACATCAACTCTGTATTTTTTATTTGCATCTGTAACACTCTTAGTTGTTGTTATAACTTTTTCAAAATCCATATTTTTAACATCTTCCATTGCCTCGCGGGCATAATTAGTAGCTACAGTTCTATCGCGTGCATCAGCCATTCCCATCCATCCGCTATTAAAAGCAAGAAATATTCCGAGTACAGCTATTGCAAGAATTATGACTGCTACCATTAATTCAATTAAACTAAAGCCTTTGAGATTGCTTCGTTGCTTCGCTCCTCGCAATGACAGAGAAGATGGATTCCCGCTTTCGCGAGAATGACAGAAACCAACTATCTCTTGCAATGACAGAAAAAATTGTATTTTTTTTGATAATATTCTATTTATTTTTAACATGAAAATCACCACCAGATCAATTGACCAATTTATCGATTGACCAATTCACTAATAAATTAATTCAGCAATTAACCAATTCCCAAATTCTGCAATTAGTTAAAAAATTAGTCTGCCAGTCAAAAAAGTTCGTATATCGTAAATTCTTAAGATCGAGAATGCTGTAATAGTTTCTCTTGTTATTTATATTCCCTATTTTTTAGCTTTTTAGCTAAAAAACACAGTAAAAACAGTATCGGGTATCGAGTATATAGTATCAAGTCAAGAGAGAAAAAGAAAAGAAAGATTCAAGATAATATCAAGTATTGAGTAAAAAAATACAATTCAGACTACTCTTTAGATTAAAAAGACAGTTACGCTTTCATATATTCCCGAGAAACTCAATACGCGATACTCGATACTATATACTGTTTTTCACCAATTCTCCGGAGGATTTGGGCTTATTCTTACCCGTGCAGTCACCGGAGTCATAATCACATAAAGAACCTTCCCTCTTTTGTTTTTTAAAGTTACTGTCCCGCCTTGACCGGGAACTCCGTTGGGATAGAAATATAAATTGTTATCTGTAAAATTAGTATTAAATAAATCAATATCTTTTAATACTATATCATTAATTAGTTCTGTTTGCCTATAAACCCTATATCTATCTAAAGTTGGCCAAAATTGTAATTTATAATAAACCCCTTCATAAAATGCTCTGGATTGAATATTCTTTAGTCCTGAACCTAAAAGTGCTGCTGCAGTGTTTAATTTATTCAATTGTATAAGATAATCTAATCCGGTCAAAGAAAGTCCAAGTAATAAGGTTACTATTCCTACTACGAACATTAGTTCAATAAGAGTGTAACCTTTGGTACGGTTATTTCTACATTTCATACTGCGTTTATTTATCTTTCGTTATATATAGTTTTTTAAGGCAAAGTTCTTGGTTTTTCGTTTTTAGATTAAAGAATTAAATATAAATATATAAATACTTCTTCTGGATTCCCACTCCCCGATCAGGTTGAGGACAGGTTTCGTGGAAATGACATAAGTCTTTTTCGGGTTCGATAAATCGAATCTCTACATTATAAATCACTCTCAATTCACAAATTTTAAAACCCTATGTACCAGCTTATTATTTTCTCGCCCCATAAAAGAGTGATGAAAGAACCTAAGACAATGAATGGTCCGAAAGGTACCACATCTTCTCTACTTTTAACCTTCAACAAAATTAAAATAATTCCTGCTAATGCTCCTAAAAAAAATCCTAAAAACAGAGAAATTATGATATATCTCCAACCCAGGAAGGCGCCAATCATTGCTGCGAGTTTAACATCTCCTCCACCCATCGCTTCTTTCTTAAAAATTACCGAGCCGGCCAAGCCAATAATTAATATTATTCCTCCTCCGGCAAATACTCCTAAAGCTGAATTTATGAATGATATATAAGGTACAAAAAAACTTAAAGTAAATCCTATTATTATTCCCGGCAAGGAAATTACATCAGGCACAATCTGTTCGTTCAAATCGATAAAAGCAATAATTATAAGAGCTGAAGATAAAATTATATAAATTAAAGATTGAATGCTTAAGCCATATGTCAGATAAATTATTAAATATATTAATCCGGTTACAAGCTCTACTATCGGATATTGGATAGATATCTTGTTTTTGCAACTACGACATCTGCCTTTAAGCAGGATATAACTTAATAAAGGTATATTATCTTTTGATGAGATATTACTGCGACACTTGGGACAATGAGATGCCGGATATATTATTGATTCATTTCTGGGAATCCTATAAATACAAACATTACTAAAACTTCCCACTATCAGGCCTAATATGAATATTAGGACATCATTTACAACATAATACATGTAGTTATCCTATTCTTATTTCTTAATTACAATATTTAAATGAAGCATATTACCATCAGGATCAATGCCATCGAGAGTAAAGGTGTCCATTCCATTAAAATAAACTACTACATCACCAGGACTGCTCCAGCCATTTCTGATTTGAGATTTTTTAGTGATAGGATTTTGGATGCTTAAAGATTTAATAATATTATCTAGATTATTCCAAATCAATATAGGATGTTTCTCTATTAGTTCTGATTTTATTTCATTCTCTACCGATTCAATATTTGATTTTATAATTTTTATCTTCTCTCGTTCAACATACCAATTATAAAGGCGTGGAGCATAAATTATTAGTGCTCCGATAATAATAATCCAAATTATTACTGTTATTAAAACTATACCCCGTTTATTGGATAACATTTTTATTCACATCCTTAATTCATTGGTAATTTTTCCGCTTTCGTCTTCTCTTCACTTCTTTTAATTTTTTTTAATTTTTCTTTAATCGCTTCAGAAACAAAGTGATTCATTAAGATTCCATGTGATTTACAATACTCTCTTAATTCCAGCGCAAGTGGTTCAGGAATTCTTGAGCCCATTAATATCTTTTTTGTACTCATAATGTTAACCTCAGTTAGCTAATGCTAACACAAGTTATCAGCTTTGTCAAAAAAATAAAAAACAGTATCGAGTATCGCGTATTGTGTATCGAGTCAAGAAAGATAAAAAAATAAATTTCGGGAAACTGAGATAAATTAATTCTCCAATTTACTTTTATAAATATCATATATTGCTTTTTCTATTTCTTCGATTATAGGATTGCCTTCCGGTACTAATTGCAAGGCCTGCACAAAATATTCCAGTGCTTTATCAGGCATTTCTTTCATCTTATAAACCATTCCTAAATTTGTTAAAATAATATATTTTTCCCTAAAACTTGGTTCAATTTCTAATATTTTTTTCCATTGCTCAATTGCCCCATCAAAATTGCCTTTTTCAAAATACAAAAGACCCAAATCGGAATAAGCCTGGGTAAATCGAACATCAAGATAGATAGCATATTTAAATTCTTCTTCCGCTTGTTGATAATCCCCCATTTTTTTATAGCATAAGCCTAAACTTCCATAAAGATTTTTATCATTATAATATTTTTTTGACTCTTTGAGTTTCCGCACTGCATCTCTATAAAAATTCAAAATATAATAGTTGACTCCCAAATTATATAATACTCTACCGTTAAAAGTATCTAATTTACTCGCCGATTGATATTTTATTGCTGATTCTATATAATTATCATCTTCAAAATATTTTTCACCCTGATAAGCATATATTTCAGCCAAATAAGGTCCCACAACTATGTCATTTATTAGTAGTAACATAACAAGTAAAATTAAAATGGTATAAAGAAGGGGCAGTCGAGAACTTTTTAAGCTTTTCTTTTCTCCATTCATTAAATTATTTTTATTTTTTTCTTTATATTTCTCCATTAAATATTTTTCTTCTGAAAAACCATAACTTTTAATATATACTACACCAAGACCAAGGATTATAAAAAAAGCAGAGCCCAGTGCGGGAACGTGTAAAGGGAAAGTAAAAAGACTATGAATCAAAAAAGAAGTAATGCCTAACAATAAACCCCAGCAGATTAATTTTCTTTTATTATCTATTTCTTTTTTCAAAAAACTTATAAATAATTTGTATAAATATAATATCATTATTAGAATGATGCCCAAGCCAATCAATCCTATCTCTGCCCCTATTTGCAAATACTCGTTATGTGCTTCTTTAGCATTGATCCAATATTTATTATATTCCGGATGCTCTTTTAAAAATCTTGCTTGATAATCTAAATAATTAATTTTAAAACTTCCTATCCCTCCTCCCAGGAAAGGCTTATCTTTTATCATTAGTCCGGTGACTCTCCACATTAAAATGCGAGTATTTATAGAAGAGTCTTTCTCGTCAAAAGTTGAAACAACTCGTTGAGAAACAGTGAATGCACTTTTATTTAAGGGATTATCGACAGAATAAATAAGTGTAATAATAACAAAAGCAATTAATAATAAAATAAGCCATTTTTTATTTTCTTTAAATAAATTGAAAAAATTAAATTTAAAAATAAGAAAAATCCCAAAAAATAAAGTTAAACTTATACTAATCCATATGCCCCTGCTCTGGCAAATGATTAAAGCGGCATAAAGCAAAGATAATGATATGAAGTATATAATTTTTTTCTTTTTAATTTTTTCTAATAAATAAAAACAGAACATTAAGGGAAAAATTAGGGCTAAATAATTAGAAATCCAATTCTTTTGACCAATTAGTGAAGCCACCCTATCATATTCCTGTAAATAAGAAATAAAATTATAATAATGTAAAATAGTATAAAGGGCGATAATAAAAGAAGTTAGAAAAAATATTTGGATAAATGATTTAAACTGATATTGATTTTTTATATTTTTTATTATTAAGAAATATAATATAAAATAAGCTAAAAAGATAGTAAAATCGTGAAGACTGCTCAGCAAAAATCCATTTTTAACGAAAGAAAATACTGCTATTAAAATTAATAATACCAGGGGGAAAGGTACTTTATTTTTCTTATAAATTTTATTTTCTTCTCTTAAAAACCCGATGAGGTATATTCCACCACCAAGCACTATTGATAATTTCAACCAGGTTTCCTGGTTAATTAGATATCTATCTACATATTTATACGCAACCAGGGGAATAAATAAAATTAATAATTTTATAATATTTAATGTTATTCTTTGATAAAAATTGATATTTTCTGTTCTATATTTTTCCATTTTAATTACTCCAATCAGGTTGATTATACTTTATTTTTTGATCTATTTATTTTATCTCCATTACTGAAAAAAATTTAATTTTAATTACTTATAAAATAATTGAATATTAGATATAATAAATTTAATCTATTTACTAATGTTTACTTGCCGGTAATGCATTATTAAGGTCAAATAATAGTTCTCCTTCTTTTCCTCTGGCATTGACTAATAAATCGTTATCCGCTTTGCATAAAACAGAAACCTCACCTTGATGGCCAACTGCTGCAGCATCAAAATCAGAAACACCCGCAGTATCAATATGGTAAACACCTGCCGTATCACTATAAGGATTTACCATGCTTTCTAACGGTGTACCTGTTTCAGCTATAACACCATTAAGTGCTGCTGTTATATCAGCTGCCGCACTAACCACTAAAATATCATGACTGCCCATATACCCCACTAACATAGTCTGAACAGTACCAGCATTTGCCTTTGCTATAGAATTAAAAACTCTTTCTCTTTGAGGAACATAAGTTTTTAAACCAAGCAAGACCAAGACTCCGATAACAGCTACTACCACTAGCAATTCGATCAAGGTATAACCTTTCTTGCTTTTTCTTAACATAGCATTTTTTTCCTCTTTTTATTTTTCAAGAAATTTACGATTTTAAAAAATAGATTCGAAAAATTGGCAGTTTAACGGTCATAATCTTGTATGAGGTAATACGAGATTGCTTCGCCTACTTGTAGTAAGCTCGCAATGACAATTTTCGCAATGACCATGTTCTAGAACTAAACTTTACTTCTTAATCTTTCGAATAGTTCACATCAATTCTCTCTCCACAAAATTTGCCATAAAATATTTATTTTTCATCTCGATTATTGAAAAAAATAAAGGAATTGTAATTGCTTACAAAATAATTAAATATTAGATATAATAAATTTAATCCATATATTAAAAAAGCCCTCTAAATATTTTCTAAAGAGGGCTTTTTTGGTTAAATCTTATAATCTATTGATTAATATTTATTAGCCGGTAATGAATTAGGTAACAACAACAGTTCACCTAGTTTTCCTCTTCCATTTACATAAATTACATTAGCCATTACTAAATTGACATCTACCATTCCCTTAAAGCTAGGATCTGCAGCATCAAAATCACTTGCACCACCTGCAGAAATACGATATACCGGTTGTGAATCATCATAAGGATTTACCATGTTTTCTATCATATCTAAAGTTGCAGCTCCGAGACAATTTGGTATTTCGGTATTGTTATCAATATCGTTATCTCCCATATACCCTACCAACATGGTCTGCATAGTGCCTGCATTTGCCTTTACGATAGAATTCAGGGCTCTTTCTTTTTGAGAAGAATAAGCTCTTAAGCCCAGCAAGACTAATACTCCTATTATCATTACTACGACCATTAATTCAATTAAGGTAAAACCTTTATTGCTTTTTCTTAAACTATACATTCTTAAATTTCCTCCTTTTAATTTAGTTTACCGGTTAGCCGGTTTTCCGGTTAACCAGTTTCATTTAGTTGACCGCTTGTCCAGTTAGTCAGTTTAGCAATCATGCAATTGATAATTAAAAAAACAT
>DAOUWX010000435.1 GCA_030666935.1 Atribacterota bacterium
TATTACTCATTACATATTACTTGTTACTGTATTTTATACTCGATACTAATTTTAAAAAGAAAAAATAATACTAATTTTAACTTTGACCTTAAAATAATAATATGTTATAATTTCTATATTTTCAATTTATGATATTAATAAAAAAAGTTAGAGGAAGAGAAAAATGAAAAAAGAGATACATCCAAAATATGGAAAAGCCACAATGAGTTGTGCTTGCGGTAACAGTTTTGAAACCGGCTCTACTAAAAAGAATATGAAGGTGGAAATATGTTCTGCCTGTCATCCTTTTTTTACCGGTAAACAAAAGATAATTGATACTGCAGGAAGAGTTGAGAGATTTAATAGGAAATACAATTTAACCAACGATGAAGATAGTGATGATTAATTTAGATACTATCATAAAAATATTTAAATGATTTCAAAAATAAATATTCTATTAAAAAAGAAATAGAAAAGTTTTTTATGAATGATTACAAGAATAAAAAATATGAACGAGAAAAAGATATTATTTAAAAATATTTGTAATAAAATGATGAATTAATTTAAATATAAAAAGACAGAGCCTTTATAAGGCTCTGTCTTTTTATATTTAAATTAATTGTATAGGAATTTTCTTTTTTCGCAAGATGGTTCGATTCGTCGAATCCGCACTGAAAACGGGGCGGATAAATCCGATCTCTACTTCAAAAGCAACACTTTAAACGGAAAAATATTTAGTTTTAAACTAACGGCTAATGACTATTCAATATAGGTTAATTTTATGGTGCAGAGGAGGGAAAAAATGCGTGAAGGTACAAATACTGGTTTGATTGAGGTTGTATGTGGGAGCATGTTTAGCGGGAAGAGTGAAGAATTAATAAGAAGAGTTCGTAGAGTTCAAATTGCTAAAAAAAAGATTCAGGTATTTAAACCAACTATTGATAATAGGTATGCTGTGCAGTATATTTACTCACACAACGGTACTAAGATTGAAGCTATAAATATTACTAAATCAAAAGAAATTTTGGAAAGAATAGAAAAAGATACTGAAGTAATCGCTATTGATGAAGCTCAATTTTATGATGACGATATTGTACTCGTTTGCCAAAAACTTGCTGACCAAGGGAAAAGGGTAATTATTGCAGGTCTAGATCAGGATTTTAGAGGGGAACCATTTGGCCCAATACCTAAATTGCTTGCAGTAGCAGAATACATAGATAAATTGCAAGCTATCTGCATGGTTTGTGGTAATACGGCTTCCAGAACTCAAAGATTAGTGAATGGTCAGCCAGCAAAATATAGTGATCCAACTATATTAATTGGAGCAAAAGAAAGCTATGAAGCGAGATGTCGGAAATGCCATGTAGTACCAAAAGAGTAAATAGCGTATAGCGTACAGCGTAGGTGCAGGCAGGAAGTGAGAGCAGAATTAGCGAAAAACTAAAAGTGCAAAGCGCAAAACTAAAAATTAGAGAATAGCTTAGAACGCATAGCGTTTAGCGTAGAGTTGGAAGAAAAGAAGACAGAAGCTTAATTAGTATCTTGCATCTCGTGAATCGTATCTCGTTAAGAAA
>DAOUWX010000088.1 GCA_030666935.1 Atribacterota bacterium
CATCTTATTTTTTTCATCATATACTCGATATTGTTTTTCACCCAATACCGTTTTCTTTATCGCTCATTACTAATTACTCATTACTTCTATTTACATCCCACACCTATACGCTAAACGCTATACGCTAACTAAATAATAATCATCGCGTCTCCAAAACTGTAAAATCTATATTTTTCTCTTATCGCCTCTTGGTATGCCCTGAAGAGAAAATCCTTTCCAATAAAGGCAGCAGCAAGCATTAAGGGGGTCGATTGGGGAAGATGAAAATTAGTAACTAATACATCCACTACCTTAAATTTATATTCGGGATAGATAAATATATTGCTCCAATTACTGCCGCTTACAATTCCATCTTGATTAAAATTAAAAGCAGATTCCAGGGTACGGGTTGTGGTAGTCCCTACTGAAATAATCCGCCTTTTTTCGGCATGAGCTTGGTTAATTTTTTTAGCAACCTCAGAGGAAATAGAATAAAACTCCGAATCCATTTTATGTTCTTCTACTTTTGAAACTCTTATAGGTTCAAAAGTTCCTCGGCCCACGTGTAAAGTTAAATAAATTATTTCAATTCCTTTTTGGGTAAGCTCTTTTAATAAAGGTTTAGTAAAATGAAGTCCGGCAGTAGGAGCAGCGATTGAGCCATCATGAACAGCATAAACCGTTTGATAGTCATTTCCCGTTTTTAATTCTTCTTTAATGTAAGGCGGGATAGGCATTTGTCCTATTTTATTTAAGATTTCTTTAAAATTACCCTTACAGTTAAAGCGGATAAGATAACTGCCTTTTTCTTCATTTTTATCTTTTATTATCCCCTCTAATTCAGGTCCAAAAATTATCTTAGTGCCTGAATGAACAATCTTTCCCGGCCTTACCAAAACTTCCCAACATTTACCCTCTATAGATTCAAGAAGTAAAACTTCCACTTTTCCTTTAGTTTTCTCTTTAAAGCCATATAACCTTGCTGGCAAAACTTTAGTATTATTTAAAACTAAAAGATCGCCTTTTTTAAGATAATTTTTAACGTCTTTAAAAATTTTGTGTTGGATTTTTTTTCCAGAGCGATTCAATACCATCAAACGGCTATGATCTCTTGGCTTAATCGGCTTTTGGGCAATAAAACCCGAAGGAAGGTAATAATCAAATTCTTCTAATTTCATTTTACACTCATCTGTTTATTTTTAGTATTTTTTTATAATATTTATTCCCTGGTAATAATATTTTAAAATATCTTGATATCTGTATCCTTGAAGTGCCATACCATATGCGCCCCATTGGGACATTCCAACCCCATGCCCATTCCCTAAACCAGAAATAATAAAGGTAAAAGGAATATTTGATTTCACGATTTCTACTTTAAGCACTTCCTCCTCTTTTTCCTCTTCTCTTTCTTCTTTATTTTTCTTCATCAATTCGAGTAATTCTTTAATAGTCCAGTCTTTCTTTTGTTCTAAAATTTTCTTTATGGATTCTTTTTGCTCTTCTTTGTCTTCAATTTCCTTTTTATCTTCTGTCTCTTCCGTAATTCTTGATTCTTTCCCTATTACTTCGATATTAATAAGTGTACTCCTGATCAAATCTGCCCCTATTAAACTTCTAAAATCATTTGTTTTTATATTAATAACTTCATTATTATCAACAATAAAAGCTAACTCACTTATTCTACCGGTTTCACTTCTTTTATTTGGTTCAATAAAAACAACTGAATTTATCTTATAACCTTGTTTTTGTAGTTTTTTTGTTAAATCCTTTTCCTTTATAGAGAAAGACCAGGTGTGATGCGGAGGAGAAACTTTTTCTTCGAATTTTGATTCTACACTTCTTAAATAAGGCAAAAAGCTTCCCCAAACATTCTCACTATCCTCAGTATATCCTCCGCTATCAGAATGGTAGACTGCGTTAATGGGTTTACCTTTGTAGGCTATAATCACTCCTCGAGTTTCATCAACAGCTTTATTAGTTAAAGGGTCTTCATGGTTTATTCCTCCGTAAGCCTGGCTGTTGGTAGAAGCACAAATATTGTAACCTTTATCAATATATTTATTCATATTAAAGATCGCGAAAGTTCTGGCTGCAACCGCTTGAGCCTTTAAAGCTTCTGCGGGCCAGCGTGGAGAAATTTCTTTCTTTAGAACTCCATAAAGATATTCCTCAATACCGACAATATTGATGACATTCAATTTTCTATGCTCTTTATCAATGTTTATTTCAATATTTCCTCGATAGCGATACTTTTGTCCATTAAATATAACTATAACCTTGGTATTCCCTGTTGGAACAATCTTTATAGGGCCAGAATAAACACCTTTTTCTAAAATCTCTATTCCCTTATCATGAGGTAATAATCTGACTATCTTACCGTGTTCTTCACTTATAAGATTATTTGATTTTAAATTATAAATTTTAAAAGAGCCGTCTCCGCTTATATTGATTTCAGTTTGATTTAAGAATATACCCACTCGAAGTATTGGCTGTTTTTCTGCTGCCAACATACTATTAGTGGATATAAGCAGTGAAAAAATAAATAATACTCCTAAAAATAAAAAAAATTTATTAACTTTTCCTATGTTTAACTTTATCAACCAACTTATCTCCTCTTTTTAATTCTTTGTTCTTATTTCATTCATACTATAGCGCGCAGTACTATAATAACCGAGATACTTTTTATATTATTTCCTATGTATTTTTTTTCTTTTTCTTTTTTTATCACGGCAACGCTGTGATGCTACACGCTATCCGCTGTACGCTCTACGCTAGTTTTGCTATAGGTTAATTTTTTCTATAACAATTCCCTCTGAACATCCCTTTTTTTACCAAAATATTTATAAGTTAAGTCTGTGGCTACTCTTCCCTTGGGAGTTCGATGAAGAAAGCCTTTTTGCAAAAGATACGGTTCATAAACGTCACAAATAGTGTCCGTATCTTCGCTGATGGAGGCAGCTAAAGTTTGCAGACCCACTGGACCGCCAGAAAATTTTTCTACTATAGTAAGTAACAATTTTTTGTCTATGCCGCACAAACCGAAATCATCAATCTCCATCATTTTTAAACCATAATCAGCGATTTCTTGGTTAATAACTCCTTCGCCTTTTATTTGAGCATAATCACGAAGTCTTCTTAAAAGTCTATTGGCAATACGAGGGGTGCCCCTTGACCTTAGAGAAATCTTTTTTGCTGCTTCTTCGGTTATTTTAACTTTTAATATTTTAGAAGATCTTATTACTATCTCTTCAAGCTCATTTTCCTGATAATAACCAACTCGAGTTATAACTCCGAAACGGCTTCTTAGGGGCGAGGTAATTAACCCTGTACGAGTTGTGGCCCCAATAAGAGTAAATTTTGGTAAACTTATACGTATAGAACGAGCACTTGGACCTTTACCGATCAGAATATCTAATTCATAATCTTCCATAGCGGGATATAGTATTTCTTCTACTGCTCGATTTAACCGGTGAATTTCATCAATAAATAAAACATCATTTTCCTGCAAATTAGTAATTATAGCTGCTAAATCACCTGCCCTTTCAATAACCGGGCCGGAAGTCATCTTGATATTAACTCCCATCTCATTAGATATTATATAAGCTAAGGTAGTTTTTCCTAAACCGGGGGGGCCGTATAAGAGAATGTGATCAATGGGTTCTCCTCTTTTTCGGGCAGCACTTATATATATATTAAAATTTTTTCTAATATTTTCTTGTCCAATGAATTCTTTAAAAAATTTAGGTCTTAAGTTTATATCTAAATCCGGTTCTTCTTTCCTTAATCCTAAATCAATAGCTTTTTCTTTAAATTCCATCTATTACTCCATTGCTACATATTAAAATGAAACATTTTTAAAATAAATAATCATAATTATTAGAAACTTTCAATAAATGAAAATTAATAATTATCCTATAATCTTCAGAGATTCTCGAACTAACTCTTCTGCGGTTAATTCCCCTTTAAATTTTTCTTGAGTTTTTTCTACTGCAGACTTTGCTTTTTTATAAGTATAGCCTAACACTTTAAGAGCATCTATGGCATCGCTTATATTCTCAGATTTAAAAGTTTTTTCTACGTCTGCTTCCAGGAAGGTGATCTTGCTTATTTTTTCTTTTAATTCTAATACGATCTTTTTTGCTAACTTATTCCCGATACCTACTATCGCTGTAATTGAATCTAAATCTTCTTGGAGAATTGCTTTACCAAAATCATCAGGAGTCATTTTGGATAAAATATTTAAACCTACCTTCGGACCAACTCCCGGTGTGCTAATCAGCAATTCAAAGAAATTATCTTCTTCCTTGGTTAAAAATCCATAAAGCATTATTTTATCTTCTCTTAAATATAAATACGTATAAATTTTAGTCTTATCGCCAATTTTCAAGGAAAGATTATTATAAGCAGGGATATTAATTTGATACCCTATGCCGTTTGTATTTAATACAAGATAATTCACACCAACCGTATCAACTATTCCTTCTAAAAAAGATATCAAATCCTTGCCTCCTAGAATAATTCTAAGATAAAAATCTTTTCCATTTACTCATAGATAGTTCAATCAATTTATTGTTTGACATATAGCTAAAAACGCAAAGCGAAAAACTAAAAACTATAATTCAAAAATCAAAACTTTTCTGATAATATAGCATTTTCTGTGTAAGCACCGGATTCTCCTGCCCTAAGTTATTTTATTAATTTTTTTCTAATGGGTTCGATTTATCGAATCTTTCCCTCTTTTTCTAAACTCGTAACTCGTAACTTGCAACCTATAACTTATTACTCATTACATATTACTCATCACTGAATCCTCTACGCTCTATGCTATTAATATTTTGTATGTATATGGCAAATTGCCACTGCTAAAGCATCTGCAGCATGGTCCGGCTGAGGAATTTCAGATAAATTGAGCAGGATTTTAACCATAGATTGAACTTGATGTTTTTCCGCTCTCCCATTTCCCACGGTAGCTTGCTTGATCTGTAATGGAGTATATTCATAAAGTTGCAGTCCTATTAGAGCAACGGTTATAGCAACTATGCCATGAACCTTACTGACTGTAAGTGCACTTCGAACATTCTTATTAAAAAATATTTCCTCAATGGCAACTTCATAAGGATTATGTTTTTCTATAAGTTCTTTTATCTTATAATGTATTCTTTTTATTCTAAAACTAAAAGTATCTTTCTTGTAAGTTAATATGCATCCGTAATCAATTAATTCAATTTTCTTTTTCTCATACCGAATTAAACCATAGCCGGTATTAGCGAGCCCTGGATCGATACCTAAAATAATCACGAATTATCCTTACTGGCTGATATTTCTTCCATAATTTCATCAGCAATATTGAAATTAGCATAAACTTTTTGCACGTCATCATGGTCTTCCAACTGTTCCATTAAATTTAGCATTTGTGTTGCTTTTTTACCTTCCAAATCTACAGTAGTTTTTGGAATTAAAGTAACTTCGCTAAGCAAACAATCAATATTTTGTTCTTTTATTAAATTGCTAAACTTCTGGTAATCCTCAGGTGGAGTGATAACTTCAATATTTTCATTATCACTTTTTACATCTTCTGCTTCTGCTTCAAGTGCTAAATCTACAATAGTATCTTCATTAACTTTCCCTTTTTCGAAGATAAAATATCCTCTTTTGTCAAACATCCAGGCAACACAACCGCTTTCACCTAAATTACCACCATTCTTAGAAAATATTTTTCTAAGCTCCGGAGCTGTTCTATTTCTGTTATCAGTTAAAACCTCTATCAAAACTGCAACTCCTCCCGGTCCATAACCTTCATATAACAACTCTTCATAAAAAACTCCATCGGCTCCACCAGTACCTCGTTTAATAGCTCTTTCAATATTCTCGTTAGGCATATTGTTTTCTTTTGCCAATTGAATTGCAGTTTTTAATTTTACGTTAGTCTCGGGATCTCCTCCTCCTGAACGTGCAGCAACAGTTATTACTCGAATTATTTTGGTAAATAGTTTCCCCCTTTGTGCATCCGCTTTGCCTTTTTTTCTTTTGATGGTACTCCACTTCGAATGTCCAGACATATTTTATTTCTCCTTGAATATAAAATTATTAAAACTTTAATTGTATATAATTTTTAATAATTTTAGCATATTAAAAGAGCAGATTCAATAAATCTAATTAGTCGTTAGTCGTTAGTATTCAGTATTTAGTTAAGAAAACTCAAAATATAAGAGATAAAAAACTTAAAACCACCCACCCAATAGGGCAGGCGTTCCCCGTTTTCGCAAAACCTGTCCCTGTGAAAACGGGGAACAGGCCAGCCTGTCTATTTCGGGTCTCAATTAATCGTTGGTTTTTGATAGTTACTATTAAGCGATGAAGATGTGGGGAGAAATATTGTAATTATAAGATAAAAAATATGAAATATGTTTATTTAAAAGGGAGGTTTTGCAGGGATAATTCGTTTATGCGCACTTTTAACTATTTTATCTTGAATCTTTTTTTCTATTATTTTATTGTTTAATTTTTCCGTCTTTAAATACTTATCTAATTGCTCATAACTTATACCAATTTCTTTTTCATCGGTTTGACCTTCCCAGAGGCCTGCAGAAGGAGGTTTGTTTATAATTTTTTTGGGAATACCTAAATATTCTGCTAATTCTCTAACCTGACTTTTTAATAGATTACCTAAAGGTAAAATATCTGCTCCACCATCACCATATTTAGTAAAATATCCTATCATTAACTCACTTTTATTTCCGGTTCCTACTACTAAATAATTTAACTTATTGGCAAAATAATACAAAGTAGTCATTCTTAATCGGGGTTTTATGTTTGCTTCCGATAATTTGAAGCTTCTTTTTTTCTCTTTATCGTTTAACAGATCAATGAACGAATCATATACTTTTGATACATCAATTATTTTGTAAGGAATATTAAATTTATCAATAAAGTCTAAGGCATCATTAATATCGGCTTGAAGACTATGGCAAGGGATAATTATGGCTAAGGTATTTTGGGGAAATATTCTTATGCTCAAGGTTGCTACTACAGCAGAATCTAATCCTCCGCTTAATCCAAACACCATACCTTTAGCCTTTGCTTCAATTATTTTTCCTTCCATCCAAACACATAATTTTTTTACTAATGTTTCCATAAATTAATTCTCCAATAAATTAATTCACCAATTGACCGATTTACCAATTTACCGATTGACCAATTGATTAGTCGTTAGTTGACAAATATATAGACATCGCGAACCCAAAAGTATACACACATCGTGAACCTTAATGAAAAAAAGTATACACACATCGTGAACTGTACAACTTTAAATATTCTATACTGACCTTAAAAAAGGAGGTCAGTATGAATATCAA
>DAOUWX010000093.1 GCA_030666935.1 Atribacterota bacterium
ACGAAATTATAATTAAGGAGTTTACCGAGTATCCGCACGATGTATCAGCAGCCCTTGAAGGTTTGGAGAAGGACAAAATTGTACCGTTATCTTACACAATCCTCGGCCAGAAGAGCAAAAAACAATCCAGTTGAGAAAATTAAAAGGCATTGTCTTATCTTAAAATAAAATTATTTTTCAGTCATAATGTCAAGGGGATGGTTCTTTATCACCCACTAAACGGTGACTTTGGTGATAGGGAGCATCCCCTTTAATATTCCGGAGAATTAGTTAATTTTAGAAATGCTAATAGAAGTTAATAATACTTTTTTAAAATAATTTTAAAAAAAGAAGGAAATTTAATATTGAATGTAGTATACAAAGGATAAAAGGAGATTAACAAAAAATAGGAGGTTATAAAAATGAGAAAGGAAAGAAATATAACTTTGAAAGTTTTAATGGTTTTAATAATTGTCTTAATGATTTCGAGTTTGGGATTTTCTAAAGAGCTGCCCAGAGTAGCAGTTATCGGATTTGACTCAACTGCCCCGGGTTACATCTGGCATATTAATTCAGAGCTGTCCAAGGCAGCTACGGATTTAATGATAAATGCCCTGATAAAGACCGAGCACTTTCGGGTATTCGAAAGGGTTAAGTTAGATGCTATCTTGAAAGAACAAGATTTTCAAGCTTATTCCGGAAGAGTTGACCCTTCTACTGCGGTGAAAATTGGGAAAATGCTCGGTGTAGATTCAATAGTCACCGGAAGTGTTACCAGTATAATTTATAAGAAATCAGGAGGTATAAAATTAGGCCCCGTAAGCTTAAAAAAATCATCTGCTTCAGTTACCGTAACAGTAAGGGCGATAAATGTTACAACAGGAGAAATTGTTTTTTCTGAAGTAAAAAAAGGAACCACTTCCAAATCCGGAGTATCTATTCGTCTTCCTGTTGCCGGAGGATTAGGCTTGTCTTCTCAATCGGCAACCGATATTTTCTCTGCTATAGAAGACGTATGCCAGCAAGCTGCAGCGGAATTTGCGGCAAAGTTAGATAGTAAAGCAATGATAATCTCTTCCCTGCCTCTAGAAGGATATGTAGTCAAAGTAGAATCAACTTCAAGTGGGGAAATAACTAAAGTGTATATAAATCTGGGAGAAAATTCTGGCATCAAAGTAGGAGATGAAATAAAAATCTTCCAGGAAGGGGAAGTTATCTTAGATCCTAAAACCAACGAAGTCCTGGATAGAGAATTAGATTTAATTGCTCAGGCAAGGATAATGACCGTTAAAGAAAAACTTTCTATAGCCCTGGTTACAACTAAATTTTCCAATGCAGATATAATGCCCACCGACATTGTAGAAGTTATAAGATAAAGAGGATAAAGATAAAAGAGTTTCTTGAAAACAGGAAAAGTAAAAATAATATGACAAACAAGTTAAATGTGCAAATTAAATATCCCGAGATGGGAATCTGTGGTCTTTCTTGCAGACTTTGCCCCCGTTACCACACCGAAAGTAAAAGCAGATGCGGAGGGTGTAAAAGCGAATTTAGAATGTCTGCCGGGTGTCCTTTTATCACTTGTGCGATAAAGAAAAAAGGGATTGAATTTTGCTGGAAATGTAAAGAAAATGAAACCTGTGAAAAGTGGAGAAAGCATAGAGAATTTAGCAAACGGGTTGATTCTTTCAAATGTTATCAGAAGTTGGAAAATAACATTGCTTTCATTCAGAAGAATGGAGTTAATGAGTTTGAAAAAATACAAAAAACAAGAGAGAATTTATTGAAAGAGATGTTGCAAGGATTTAATGAAGGACGTTCCAAGAGTTATTATTGTGTTGCTGCAACAGTTTTAGAGATTGAAGAATTAGAGGAGGCATTGACTAAGGCTAAGAAAGATTCGATTGGTTTAGAAATTAAAGGCAAATCCAAGGTTCTCCATTCAATATTGGAGGAAATTGCTGGGAGAAAAAATTATTACTTAAAATTAAGAAAATGAAGAAAAAGAAATAATGCAGGTTCAGGTCTCAAAGGACAGAGGAGAAAGAAAATGAAAAGTGAAAAAGGACATTTAAGAAAATCACACCAACATCGTGGTGACTTAACCGGTGAGCACGCTTTCAGCGATACGGGACAGTTAATTTTCCTGGTTGTCTTTCTTGTTATATGGATTGCAGACTCATTTGTATTCAAATATTCTACTTTCTTAACTCAATACGTATCTAATTATATACGTGTTCCAATTGCTCTAATCGTATTAGTCATATCCGGATTATTGGCTTGGACTGGCCTAAAAATAGTATTTAGAGAGACAAAAGAAGAGCCGCAGGTAATCACAACCGGCGTATTTTCTATTGTACGCCATCCGATATACCTTAGCTTAATACTACTTTATCTTGGATTCATTTTATTATCGCTATCTCTCCTTTCATTTTTAGTGTGGATTTTAATAACAGTGTTTTACTATATGATCTCACGGTATGAAGAAAAACTTCTAATACAAAGGTTCGGATCGGCATATGAGGAATATAAGAAGAAAGTACCCATGTTACTCCCGATTAAATTGCCACATTAAAGTGATATAATATTAATAATATATAATTAAAAGAAATCTAAGAAAGGGGTGAGATTTTTATGCAGTTACAATTAATTGTAGCTATTGTTGTAGCTATTTTAGCTGTTGTATTTGCTCTTCAGAATGCAGTTCCTATTACAGTGAGTTTTCTGACTTGGAGATTTGAAAGCTCATTGGCGCTGGTGCTTTTGATTACTCTTGCTTTGGGAATTATAATGAGCTTATTGGTTTCAGTCCCCTCGGCAATTAAAAAAATGAAATTGATTTCCAGTCAGAAGAAGAAAATTCAAGGATTAGAGAGCAGCCTTCAAAAAGAGAGTGGAAGCAAAACAAGGGAAGAGACCGGAATTAAAGTAGAAGAGGAAATCGAAAGCAATGAACCAGAACTACCCTTAGAATAAGTTATCCTTATTAAATCCCTGAATCGATATCATAAATTATTAGGTATTATATTTATATAAATTAAAACGAGGTGAATTGTATTGCCTGAACTGGTTAAGAAAAAGTCAAAAAAGGTAGGACTTCCTCCTGGAAGCATGGTTCATATCGGAAATAAGAGAGATGAAAAGGTAAAAATTACCATCGTGGACTATAGCGAAGCGAAATTTCAAGAGAAAGAAGCAAAATCTGTTGGAGAGTGTTTCCCTTATAAAGATAAATCGACTATAACCTGGATAAATATAGATGGCGTACATGAGATTAAAGTTATAGAAGAAATTGGAAAACATTTTAATTTACATCCTCTTATTTTGGAAGATATTGTAGATACCGATCAACGTCCTAAAATAAAAGACTTTGGAGATTATATTTTTATTATTCTAAAGATGCTTTATTGTGATAAAAAGGGTAATGCAATAAAAGTTGAGCAGGTAAGTTTGATTCTGGGAAAGAATTACATCATCTCTTTCCAGGAAAGAGAAGGAGATGTATTTAGTTTTATTAGAGAGAGAATTAGAAATAATATTGGGCGAATAAGAAAATTAGGAGCAGATTACCTTCTTTATTCTTTAATAGACGCAATAGTTGACAACTATTTTATTATTATTGAAAAGTTAGATGAAGAAATAGAGAATTTAGAAGATAAAGTAATAATTCAGCCAAATTCCTCTAATGTGCAGGCAATTCATAAACTAAAGAGGGATTTAATTTTTTTACGTAAATCTGTTTGGCCCTTAAGAGAAGTAATTAGTTTCCTGGAAAAAGGTGAATCTCCTCTTGTACTTGAATCTACCAATATTTATCTACGGGATGTGTATGGTCATACAATTCAGGTTATGGATACCGTAGAGACTTTAAGGGATATAATTTCAGGAATACTGGACATTTATCTTTCCAGTATAAATACCAGAATGAATGAAATTATGAAAATGTTAACTATTATTGCCACTATATTTATTCCTTTGACTTTCATAACTGGTATTTATGGGATGAATTTCCAATATATGCCAGAAATTAAATGGTTCTGGGGTTATCCTGCAGTTTTATCTATTATGGTGGCTATAGGGATAGGAATGCTTATCTATTTTAAAAGAAAAAAATGGATGTAAAATTAATCGAAGAGGAATAGCTAATGAGAAATAAAAAGGGCTTTACCTTAATTGCATTATTAATAGTAGCCTCTATCATCGGACTATCTGCTTTAATCGGATTAAGATTCTATACTGGCAACCAACAAGGAAAGACAGAAAATACTGTTTTTCAGGAAAAGGCAAAAGACACTATAGTTCAAGCTAATGCCGCAGCCATCCAAAGTTTATTACTGACAGCGCTTGTTAGTGGAGATATTAATCGTGATGAGGCTGTAGAACTTGCTCAAAATGCCGGTTTACAAAATCCTTATAATGAAGTTGCTATGAATACATCAGAATGGTTTC
This sequence comes from Atribacterota bacterium, assembly GCA_030666935.1. Lineage (GTDB taxonomy): Bacteria > Atribacterota > Phoenicimicrobiia > Phoenicimicrobiales > Phoenicimicrobiaceae > Sediminicultor. Next base: position 4,429 of record DAOUWX010000093.1, read on the forward strand.
CGGAGATTGCTGATGCCCTTGGTGAAATCCAGATTACCTTACTTGCAGAAACTTTTTATATTCAAGGATATGGAGCTGATGGTTTACTTCCCAATATTCTTACAGTAAAAAAATAATTAATTATCTGGAGGCAAAGCAAGTACCTTACCTTTTATTTTTCTTGCAAATCCTGACTAATCTTGTTATAATTCATAATTAAGAAATTATTTTTTCCTGCCAAAGGACCGTCCTCTGGCAGGGTTTTTGCACTAACTTATGGAGGTTTATTTTTATGCTTGTAAATTCCGTTCTGGACGCAATAGGAAATGTCCCTTTAATTCAATTAAAAAAGATGTCTTCGGGAAATGTATTTGTAAAAGCTGAACATCTAAATCCCGGGGGGAGTATTAAAGATAGAGTAGCTAAACACATTATCAGAATAGCGGAAAAAGAAGGAAAGCTTAAACCGGGGATGACCATTATTGAGGCAACTTCCGGGAATACCGGAATTGGCTTAACTTTGGTGGGGGTGCAGAAGGGCTACCAGGTAATCTGTGTGATGCCTGATAATATGAGTGAAGAACGGAAGAAAATAATTTATGCCTTTGGAGGAGATATAATTTTTACCTCTGCTGAAGGAAGCCTGCCCGGAAGCATAAAAAAGATGCGGGAGATTACCGAAGCAGAACCGGATAAATATTTTGTTGCTGACCAATTTGTAAATCCCCATAACCCGGAGATTCATTATCAGCAAATTGCCCCTGAAATCTGGAAGGAAATGAAAGGGAAAGTAGATGTACTTGTAGCTGGAGTAGGAAGCGGAGGAACTCTTCAAGGTATTGGAAAATTTTTAAAGGAAAAGAATCCTAAAGTAAAAATCGTAGCAGTAGAACCAAAAAACAGTTCCGCCTTATTAGGCCAAGAACCGGGTCTCCACCAGATTCAGGGAATCGGTGACGGATTTATCCCTGCTGTCCTGGATGTAAAAATAGTAGATATGGTATTTACCGTAACTGATGAAGAAGCTATTGAAACTACCCGTCAACTCTCCAAAGAAGAGGGATTATTGGTAGGAACTTCATCCGGAGCTAATGTCTTTGCCGCTTTACATGTAGATAATGGAAGAAACCGGGTAGTGACTGTACTGCCTGATCGGGCAGAGAGATATTTCAGTACCGCCCTCCTTTAGCTTTTAGTTTTTAATATTTCTAAAAATACCTTTACCATTTTAGGGTCAAACTGAGTACCGCTTCCGCGTTTAAGTTCCTGGATAGCTGTTTCTTCAGTAAGGGCTTTACGATAGGGTCGATCGGATTTCATAGCATCATAGGCATCGGCTATGGTCAGGATACGGGCACCTAAAGGTATATTTTTCCCGGATAATCCATCAGGATATCCTTTGCCATTATACCATTCGTGATGATGTCTGATTAATGGCCTGATTGGTTGTAATAATTCTATGGGTTGAATGATGCCTTCACCAATAAGGGGATGTTTCTTTATTTCATCGTATTCCTCGCCGGTTAAATCACTAGGATTATTTAAAACAATTCCTCTTACCCCAATCTTTCCGATATCGTGCAGCATTGCTGCATATTTTAATAATTCTTTTTCTTCCTCTTGTAGGCCCAGCTTTTGGGCGATTAATACTGTGTACTCTACAACTCTTGCTGAATGGCCATGAGTATAGGGGTCTTTTGCTTCAATGGCCTGGGCTAGCGCTTTTGCAATTTCAAAATAACTATCCTGAATTTTTTGATATAAGCGGGCATTATTAATAGCGACTGCCGCCCCCTCAGAAAAGGACTTTAGTAAGTCTATCGAATCGGGGTTAAGTGAAGTATTTTCTAAATTTATAACCCCTGTTACTTTATCTTCTATAATTATAGGAATTATTAAAAGTTGTTTTATCCGCCTACGAATTATCTTTATTTTTGAAAAATGTTTGTCATTTTCTAAATCCTCAATATACAAGAATTTTTTGTTCTCGACCACCCAACCGATAGTATTTTCATTTTCGGCAAAAGTAATCTTTTCAATATTTTTTTCACTCTTATCATAGGGAATTTTAATAAAGAAAATACGTTTCTTTTTATCTAAAAGCATAATCGAGCCCCTGCCTGCAGCGCTTATTTTAATAGAAAAATCTAAAATAGTTTGTAAAATATCATCGAGTTTTAATGTCGAACTAATAGTTCGGGAGATTCGATAAAGTACGGATAGTTGGTCTTTAGATTTTTTTAATTCCAGGGTTCGAAATCTAACTCTTTCCTCTAATTGATTACTCAATTCTTCTAATTTTTTCTTGTTTTGAATTAATTCTTCATTTTTTTCTTTTAATATCTGAGCGAAGTTTTTACCGGTAATAAAGATTAAAGTAAAGGTCACTCCTATAAGCAGGATGGTAATAACAACATATTGACTATCTTGATAAAGAGAAGAAGTTAATTTGAATAGACCTTTATAGGGTAGGAGATTAAAATATTCTAATAGAACTATAAGACTATAACTAATAAAAGCGATAGAGGTAATGATCAGTCCTTCTTTGGGGTTAGACAAATAACTGGCATAAAGGATAATAAAGATATAAAAAATAGCCCCAATCCA